>JAQUAE010000162.1 GCA_028687395.1 Anaerolineales bacterium
TGAGCTTTTACCTCTCTTTCCTCCAGGCCAGGGAGAAGGGATTGTTCACGCCTGCGCCACAGGAGGCAGCCCAGATTGGCCTGGTCGGCGCTGCTGGGGAGAAATTGAACACCTGTCCAAACTGCGGGCAACCCACCACGGCGCCTGGCTTGTGCGCATTTTGCCGCATGGTGGTGACCCTCCCGGAATGAGGTCTCATCACCTGCCTGCAGGCTATTGGCGTTGATGCCCCCTATGCTGCATGCAAGACCACTCCTGGAGCAACCAAATCGTGGATAGAGAACCCCCAGCCTCGCCACCGCAGATGCCTTCCTCGCGTGAGAACATGACGCCTCAGGAGGTGATAGCCCGCTCAGCGGTGTTGGCGATATCCGCCTACATTGCCGCCCAGATGCTTTCGGACCTGGCCAGCCTGAAAATCGGTGTGGTGCTCGGCCTGGCAGTGGATATGGGCACGTTCATTTATCCCATAACCTTCACCTTGCGGGATGTCGTCCACAAAATCCTTGGGAAGCGCAACGCCCAATTGTTGGTTATCACCGCCGGCCTGATCAACTTGTTTATGGCCGGCTATCTGATGTGGGCGGCTGCAGTTCCCAGCGACCCCTCCTGGGGAAAGGGGGCGCAGTTCAGCGCCATTCTTTCGCCGGTGTGGCGCATCGTGATCGCTTCCATTCTCGCCGAAGTCGTCTCCGAATTGGTCGATACCGAGGTCTATCACTGGTTTGTCAACAAGATCACCAGCCGGATGCAATGGTTGCGCGTCCTGCTGAGCAATGGCATCAGCATCCCCCTGGACAATCTGGTCTTCTCGGTGGGCGCCTTCGCCGGGATGCTACCCTGGAGCGTGGTCTGGCAAATCTTCTTATCCAACTTATTGGTCAAATACGCCATGACGATCATCAGTATCCCCATGATCTACATGGCGCGGGACCCCCACTCACTAAAATAAAGGCAACGCCGCCGGGTATTGCTTCTCCGGCGGCGAGTGATGTCCCCAGGTCGCTTTCTATTATGCTGTCTCCAGGTAACGCTCGACTTCCCAATCGGTCACTTTCATGCGGTATTCTTCCACCTCTTCCCATTTAGCCCGGTCGAAGGCCTCGTAAATCGTCGCTCCCATCGCCTCCTGCAACACCCGGTCTCCAGCCAAAGCCCGTAAGGCCTCCGCCAGCGACCCGGGCAATTCGGGGATATTCATCGCCGCGCGCTCTTCGGCAGTCAGGTGATACACGTTGACGTTGTTCAAGGGCGCCGGGCAGGGCAACTGGTGGTCGATGCCATCCAGCGCGGCAGCCAGCATCGTCGTCAGCGCCAGGTAGGGATTTGCGGACGGGTCCGGAAAGCGGAGTTCAGCGCGAATAGATTTCTCCCGCCCTTCGGTGTATTGTGGGATGCGGATCAACGCAGAGCGGTTGATTTGCGCCCAACCCACGTAGACAGGCGCTTCGTAGCCCGGAACCAGGCGCTTATACGAATTGACCGTTGGCGAAACCACGGCGGCAAGAGCGCTTGCATGGGCAAGCTGGCCGGCAATGAAACCATAAGCAATGGAGGAGAGGTTGTGTTTGTCGGCGGGATCGAAGAACAGGTTCTTGCCTTCCTTGGTGAAGAGCGATTGGTGGCAGTGCATCCCCGAGCCATTGATACCATATAAAGGCTTGGGCATAAACGAGGCAATCAGGTCGTTTTGAGCAGCGATGGCTTTCACGGTGTACTTCAGAGTAAGAATGTTATCTGCAGTTCGCAGGGCATCGGTGTATTGAAAATCGATCTCGTGCTGCCCAAGGGCGACTTCATGGTGCCCCATCTCGACTTCCAAGCCCATGCCTGAAAGCGCCGCCATCAACTCGGTTCGCACCCGAACAGCCTGGTCGTTCGCCGAAAAATCAAAATACCCGCCCACATCATGCGGCACCGGGTGAATCTTATCGGGGCCATTACGCCGAAACAGGAAGAATTCGGGTTCAGGACCAACATTATAGATCCAACCACGTTCCTCGACCTTCGCCAGGGTGCGCTTGAGCACGCCGCGTGGGTCTCCTGGAAAGGGCGAACCATCGGGCAGATAAATATCACAGAAGAAGCGCGCCCTGCGCAGCTCATCCGGCGTCCAAGGCAACACCGCATAGGTGTCGGGATCGATGACAAGGCGCATATCGCTCTCCTGAATGCGGGCGAACCCCTCGACTGACGAGCCGTCGAACCAGATGCCATCATCCAGGGCATACTCCAGGCGTTCGATGGGGATATCCACGCTTTTCACAGCGCCGGTGACATCCGTAAATTGAAGGGATACGAATTTTACCCGATCGGTTTTCACCCGCTTAAGCAATTCGGTTTTTTCCATTAGTACCTCCTGTGAAAGTCATCCCAATAATAAGAAGAGACGCCTCGCGAAGGAGGCGTCTCCTTACTTACTCTCTATACTTGCGGTGGTTTTAACGCCCTCACCCTAAAAGCGATACCCAACGTTGCCTGCATGTGAACCGCTCAATCTTTCTTGTCTTTGCCTGCGCTGGCCGGTTCTTTCTTTATCTCACCTGTCTTGTCACCGCTCTTTTCACTGTCCTTCTCAGCGGGATGCTTTTTTCCCTGACCGGACGGTGAACGATGGTCTGTAGCATAGAAACCAGACCCCTTGAATACAATCCCAACCGGGAGGTAAACCTTGCGCAACGTTTTTTGGCTGCACTCCGGACAACGCGTTAATGGTGGATCGGTAAAACGCTGCTCCCGCTCGAACCGAACTCCACAATTATCACACCGGTAGGTATATACTGGCATACAACACCTCTATCAATCGCCAAGGAACTATCACAAAAGTTTATTATAGCGCGCAGCCTATAACATTGCAAGGGGCGCGTTAGTTCAGGGGGGATATGCATCAGTTCCTTCCGGATTTCGATTTCGTTGGGCTTGCCACCGGTAGAGTGAAGTTGAAAACGCTCCCACCGGATGGGGCTGGCTCGTACCAGATCCTGCCTCCAAGGGTTTCGATTGCCAATTTGCAGAAGGTCAATCCGAGGCCTGATCCACGCCGTCGTCCTGCGCGCCCGGGCACCTGTTTGAAGCGCTCGTAGATGACTTCTCGATATTCTTCTGGCACACCGGGGCCTGTATCGCTCACTTGCACCATCACCTGCTGTTCAGGTATCGGCCGGCAAAGCACCTTAACCATACCCCCAGGCGGGGTGAATTTTATGGCGTTATCGACCAAGTTCGCCACCACTCGGCTGATCTTCCCCCGGTCAGAGTAAATCACCGGGAGAGGACCGGTCTCTTCCGCCTCTAATCCTATGCCATACTCCTCCGCCTGGGGAAGATATTCGGACAGCACACCAGCAATCACTTCGCTTAACGCCAGCCAGGACAATTCTGCCTCGACTCCCCTAGCTTCCATGCGCGCGATCTCCAACACAGCATCGATTAAGCCCAAAACGCGCTGGGCACCACGCCTGGCCACATTGACGGCCTGCAAGGACAGGTTGTGTCCTTCCGTGGTTTGGCTGCGGGCTACTTCTTCGATGACGTCCAACGCGCCGAGCACTGTCCCCATCGGGGATCGCAGGTCATGAACGAGCGTTTCTGTGAGCAACTGTCTTTCTTTAGTGTGCTGGAACTCCTCCGTCACATCCCGCAACAGGATCATCCAGCCTGTCTTTCTCCCATCGTGCCCCCAAACGGCCATCCCAAAGCGCTCGAACACGCTCTCACTTGCGCCATCCTGACGCTTGATCGCTGTTCTGGGAATGCTGGGCTCCTCCCCGCGCCTCATGCCCGCCAGTACACCCTGTGCTTCGTTTAGCGAATAACCGCAGGATTCGAGAAACTCGGCGGGTAATTCATCCAGGAGTTTACCCACGACAGCCTCGGCGGGAATCCCAGAGAGCCTCTCGATGAACTCGTTGACCAACAGGACGCGCCCGTCCAGGTCGACCATGAGGATGCCCTCGCGGACGGAATTAATCACAGCCCTCAAGCGTTCGCGCGCATCCGCCATCTCGCCATACAACTCTGCGTTGACCAGAGCCACTGTCGCCTGATTGGCTAACTGGTGGATAAAAAGCTCATCAGTGAGTGAGTACCCGCCCACTCTCTCGGATTCCATGGCCAACACTCCCAGGACCTTTTCTTGGTTGTGCAAGGGCACGCATAACTGAGAACGAGCCTGACCCTCTGCAAGGTCGAGGTAATCAGGGTCTTTGCTTACATCGGGAACATTAATTACTCGCAGCTCGCGCAGCGCCCTCCCGCTGACACCTCTTTCTACCGGAAGGGCCTCCACCGGCAGTCGATAGCCGCGGGCAGCCTTGGTCACTAGTGCCTGATTGCTCGGATCGAACAGTGAGAGTAATCCCCAAGCCGAGTGGGTAAACTCAAGCGCATAATCCAGAATGGTCTCGAACAATTTATCGGCGCGTGTCTCCGCGCTCAGCTCGCGCCCAACCGATTCCAGGATCGAGAGCTGGTTGGCCCGCCGTGCCAGGACCGAGTCAGAGCGCGCGTGCAGCCGCGCACTGGAGATTGCCAGGGCAGCCTGGGCGGCAAACATCTCCAGTAATCCGTTCACATTCCTGTCGACATCGAACGGGGCGTCGAAATATACCGTCAGATAGCCAATCTGCCCTTCGGGAGTGATAAGAGGGTAGTCAGCAAACGCCACAATCCCCTCACGCCGCAAAAGATCGAGGTAACTTGCGTCCAGGTCAGCTCCGGCCAATTCCCGGATGAGTGTGGGCCTCCCGGTGAGCAGGCACCGCGCCCGGCTATCCTGAGCCAGCGAAAATCTCTGATTGGCGTGCACAAAATCATCCGATAAGGAGTGGGCGTGCGCTAACCAGACGTCGCTCTCTTCCGGGCTGGTCAGGTAAATGGCGCTGCGCGCCCCGCTGCAGACCTCCTCCACCGATTGACAGACTTGAGCCAAAACCTCCTGAGGGTTGTGGCTGCCGGTGAGCAAAGCGGTGATTTGGTTCATCTGGCTGATTTGCGCTTGACCGCGGTTCAACTGCTCGTGAAGTAGCACGTTTTCAATCGCTGCGCTCACCTCGCCGGAAATCATTTCCAGGTATTCGGCATCCGCATCCCCGAAAGCGACCGTTTCGGAGTAGGAGAAGACTGCCAGGCAGCCAATAGTGCGATCGGATGAGATCAGAGGCACGCCCAACCAGGCGAATGGGGGCTCTTCGCCAACCGGTAAACC
>JAQUAE010000163.1 GCA_028687395.1 Anaerolineales bacterium
GGGCACGCAGCGCGGGTCGAGGCGTGATGAATGAAGGAACGACCCCGGGGTGCGGTCGATCGGGCGCACCATGTTCTTGGTGAGTTCGGTGAATTGCTCGCTATACGTGGAGGGGTCATGGGGGTTATATTCGATCAGCCCTCGCCAGCCCTTGCGCACCCCGATGGGTTCGAAGCCCAGGTCGATCAGCCGGTAAACCAGGCTCTTCAAGCACATATTCAAACCCGGTACATCGCCGCCGCCGGTTAAAATCGCCACTCTTTTGCTCATGGGATGCTCCTTTGTTGTTTACGTGTTTTGCACTAAAACGTTGCAAACGTCGGGACACGCGGAAAAATGTCCCCCCACGTCGAAGCGGGGTATAAGGTTATCGCTGGTTGATATTAATCATCATACATTAAATCATGCCGGCAGGCAACGCTGATTCCGGCGAAATTCGCTATCGCCTGATTATTTTTAATAATATAATAGTAATCTAAATAGTCCAAATTACATATTAATGTTAGAAATTACGCACCGGTTGTGCTCACGGAGAAATCTATGCAGAAGATACCATCATCCGAAATTACGCCGGAACACCTGTATCTCACCCGGCGGCAGTTCGTTCAGCTCGGGGGGCTGGCTGCTGGCGGGGCTTTGCTCAGTGCATGTGGGCTGGCCGACGATGGCGAAGGGCAAGCTGCTCAAGCCGGAGCTGTGGACGAGACGCCTCGCCAGGATGAGCTGGGAGATCCCAGCACGCCGTTTACTGAGGCGACCAATTTCAACAACTTCTATGAGTTCTCCACGGATAAGGTGGATGTCGCCAGCCTGGCCCGGGATTTCAAAGTGCGCCCCTGGAGCGTGGAAGTGGGTGGTTTGGTGCAGCGACCAAAAACCTACGCTGTCGACGAGCTGGTCAAGAAATACCCGGTGGAGGAGAGGATCTATCGCTTGAGGTGCGTCGAAGGGTGGTCGATGGTCATCCCCTGGTTGGGTTTTCCCCTGGCCAGGCTGCTGGAAGAGGTGGAGCCGCTGGCGAGCGCCAGGTACGTGCGCTTCGAGACGCTGCTGGACGAGGAGCAGATGCCCGGCCAGCGTGACGACTGGTACCAGTGGCCATACGTCGAGGGCTTGCGCCTGGATGAAGCCATGCACGATCTCACCCTGCTCTCGACCGGCCTGTATGGCAAACCCTTGCTGCCGCAAAACGGCGCGCCGCTGCGCCTGGTCGTCCCCTGGAAATACGGCTTTAAAAGCATCAAGTCCATCGTGCGCATTGACCTGGTGGAGGAGATGCCCGTATCGCTGTGGATGGCCGCCGCGCCGCACGAGTATGGCTTCTACGCCAATGTGAATCCGGACGTGCCGCACCCTCGCTGGTCGCAATCCAGCGAGCGGCGGATAGGAGAGCTCGGCCGGCGCAAGACTCTCCCCTTCAATGGGTATGCAGAAGAAGTGGGTGGCCTTTATCGTGGCATGGATTTGCGAGCGAATTTCTAAATGAAGGCGCTGAGCAGGATAGCGCCAGCCTGGCTGGTGCATATCGGCGCGTGGATACCCCTCCTGAGCATCGCCTGTGATTACACCCACGACGGGCTGACTGCCAACCCCATCCAGGCTGCCACGCTGCGCACCGGCAAAACGGCGCTGGTGCTCCTGGTGCTCACCCTGGCCGTAACGCCAGCGGTCACGCTCACCGGGCAGCGCTGGCTGGTGAAGCTTCGCCGACTGCTGGGGTTATACGCCTTCATGTACGTGGCGATCCATTTTTTGATCTTCACCGGCCTGGACTACGGCTTCGACGCGGCCTTGTTGGGCGATGCCCTCTTCGAGAAACGCTACGCCTATGTGGGTTTGGCTGCGGGACTGATCCTGCTATCGCTGGCTATTACCTCTACGAAGGGGTGGATGCGCCGGCTGGGGAAGAACTGGAAGCGCTTGCATCGCGGCGTCTACCTGGCCGGAGCGCTGGCGGTTGTGCATTACGCCTGGTTGGTGAAATCCGATTATCGCCAGCCATTAGCATTTGGCGCCTTGGTGCTGGCCTTGTTGGCGCTGCGTCTGCCGTTCGTCCGGCGCAAGCTGAGTGGCATTCGTCTTAGTTTGGGCAGGCGTCAGGCGCAGGGAGCGAGTGGGGAGGGACCCGGGTTAGAGGCGCCTACAGAGGTGGAAAGGGTGCAGGGGTTGGGTTAACCCTATCGTTCACGATGGATTGCGTATAGCCATTGTTAGGTTACTTTCAACCTTAAACCTTAAACATAAAACCCATAAGCCATCTCTTGCCTTGCTGCCCGGCGATAGGTATACTATTCATTACCTGGACGCACCATATGCGCATCGATGGCCTGATGGAACTGCTTCCCCAAACGTACAGCCCAACTGATAGGGAGCTGGTGCTACGCGCTTACCGCACCGCCGAGAAGGCGCACAAGGGGCAGAAAAGAGCCACAGGCGAACCGTACGTCAATCATTGCCTGGCCGTGGCTGCCTACCTGGCAGAAATGCGCGTCCCGCCGGCAGTCGTCGCCGCCGGATTGTTGCACGACACGGTGGAAGATACCCAAATCACCCTTGAGGACCTGCGCCGGGATTTTGGTGACGAGATCGCCCAGCTCGTCGATGGCGTAACCAAGCTGACCCAACTGCCGCGCGTCTCGCGCGCTGACCAGCACGCCGAGGAGGAAGCCGTTGAAGCCGAGCGGCGTGAGATTGCCTCGCGCCGGGGTTTGCCTGACCCGGATAGTGAAGCCGAGCGCATCTCCCGCAGCCGGCGCCATGACCTGGTTTCCGAGACGCTGCGCAAGACCTTCCTGGCCATGGGTGAAGACGTCAACGTGGTGCTGATCAAGCTGGCCGATCGCCTGCACAACATGCGCACCCTGGGCTCTATGCCCGAGAACAAGCGCCGCAGGATAGCGCAGGAAACGCTGGACATCTTCGCGCCGCTGGCTAACCGGCTGGGGATCTGGAACCTGAAGTGGGAGCTCGAAGACCTGAGCTTCCGCTATGTCGATCCCAAGAAGTACAAGGAAATCGCCGAATTGCTCTCCTCGCGTCGTTCACAGCGCGAACAGGAGATGGACCTGGTCAAGGCCAGGCTGATGAACTTCCTCAACGAAGCGGGAATTAAAGCTGAGATCACTGCCCGCCCGAAGCATATCTACTCGATCTATAGGAAGATGGCCAGGAAGGGCATACCCTTTGATATGGTCTACGATGTGCGCGGCGTGCGCATCATCGTCTCCGACATCCCCTCCTGTTACCATGCCCTGGGCGTCATTCACACTCACTGGCGCCCGATTCCAGGCGAGTTCGACGATTACATCGCCGTCCCCAAGGATAATTTCTACCGCTCGTTGCACACCGCGGTGGTTTTCGACGACGGTAAAACCCTGGAAGTGCAAATAAAGACCCCCGAGATGCACCAGAACGCCGAGTACGGCATCGCTGCCCACTGGCGCTATAAAGAGGGTATGGCGCGCGATGAGGATTACGAGCGGCGCATCTTATGGCTGCGCACCCTGATGGAATGGCGCCAGGACGTGGACGACGCGCGCGAGTTCGTCGACAGCCTGAAGACGGACGTCTTCCAGGACCGGGTGTACGTGTTCACCCCCAAGGGAGATGTCATCGACCTGCCGGCCGGTTCTACGCCCATCGATTTTGCCTACCACGTGCACACCGAGATCGGCCACCGCTGCCGGGGTGCCAAGGTCAATGGCAAGCTGGTCACCCTGGAGTATCCTCTGGCGACGGGCGACAAGGTCGAGATCCTGACTGCCAAGCGCGGCGGCCCGAGTCGGGATTGGTTGAACACCAACCTCGGCTTGGTGAAAACCCAACGGGCGCGCGCCAAGATCCGCCAGTGGTTCAAACGCCAGGCGCGCGAGCAGAATATCACCCAGGGCAAGAGCCTGCTGGATAAAGAGCTGCGCCGCCTGGGAATGCTGGACCTCAACCTGGATCGCCTGTCGCGGGAGTTCGAGTTGCGCAGCGTGGAGGACCTGTACGAGGCTATCGGCTGCGGTGACCTCGGTCTGGGCAAGCTGGTTAACCACCTGACGATCGGAGAGGAAAGCCAGGCGGATTTTCTGGAGAGGGTCGCCCGTCCGGCCAGTGAGGCGGGGCGCACGCGCGAGGATACCGTCAGCGTGCTGGGCTTGAAGGGCCTGCTGACCAACATGGCACGCTGCTGTAACCCTGCGCCAGGCGACAGCATCGTCGGGTACATCACGCGTGGGCGAGGCGCTACCATCCATCGCCAGGATTGTCCCAACATCCTGCGCATTCGTGATCGCGAACGCCTGGTGAAGGTCTCCTGGGGGGAACATCGCGATACTTACCCGGTGCCGGTGCGTATCAAAGCTTACGACCGGGATGGCTTGATGAAGGATGTTTCCACCATCGTCGCAGACGAGGGCGTCAACATGAGCTCGATCAGCGTGGAAACGACGCGCAACATGGCAGTATTCGACCTGACCCTCGAGGTGCGCGACGTCGCTGAATTGAGTCGCATCCTCGACCGCCTGGAGAACCTGCCTAACGTCACCGAAGCCATTCGGGTCAAACCCGGTTGAGCCTGTCTTGGGGGGCGGCCATTTTTTCACCCTTGACAAAGATTTGGTATAATTCCGCGCCGTGACCGACTACCCCGGCAATACCGACGCCAGTCCTGGAACCTACTGGGGAGATAAAGGTGAGCGAACTTCTCAGTGTGTCTGAAGCAACGCGACAGTTATTGGCTCATTTCACCCCTCTCCAATCGATCTGCCTGCCGTTAGACCAAGCGCGCAACCAGATCAGCGCGGAAGATGTCCAGGCGAGTTTTGATCTCCCCCAGTTCACCAATGCGAGCATGGATGGCTTTGCGGTGCGCTCGACCGACGTAGTCGCGGCGGGGGAGCAATCGCCGGTGCGTTTGGAGGTGGTTGCGGATATCCCCGCTGGGAGATGGCTCCAGTTGCGCCTGGAGGCGGGGAAGGCTGCCCGTATCATGACCGGAGCGCCGTTGCCGGATGGAGCCGACGCCGTCGTGCCCGTAGAAGGGACGGATGTCAGGCTCCGGAGGCCGGGTCAGCCTGCGCCGCCCAGCGTGCTGATTTTTACGCCCGTTCAGGCAGGCGACAACGTCCGCCGCAAGGCGAGTGACGTGAAAGCTGGCGACCTGATCTTGCCCAAAGGGCGACGCCTCCAGCCGCAAGACCTGGGCATGCT
>JAQUAE010000164.1 GCA_028687395.1 Anaerolineales bacterium
TTCTGCAGCTCGACGTAATCTTCACCCAGGCGCTGCACCGTTTCGGATTCGGGAGGTGGTTTCTCCAGGAGGGTGGCGATATGCCCAATCTGCTCTTCCAGGCTGGCGATGCGCTTCTCGACGTCGGCCAGGCGGTTTCGCCGGTGCTTTTCCTCTACGCTGAGACGCGCTGGGCGCTGGGTGGAGGCGGGGGCGGGCGCTTTGGTCTGGCTTGCCTGCTCCGCTTTTTGCGTCTCCAGGTAGGCGCGGTAAGCGCTGTAACCGCCGGCGAAGATGCGCAGGTTGGCTTGTTCGATCTCCCAGATCTGCGTGGCCAGGGCGTCGATCAGGTAGCGGTCGTGGGAGACGAGCAGGATGGTGCCCGGGTATTCGCTGAGCACCTCTTGCAGTTGTTCCTGGGAAGGGATGTCCAGGTGGTTTGTAGGCTCATCCAGGAGCAGGAGATTGGCTTGCGAAAGGGAGAGCTTGGCCAGCGCCAGGCGGCCGCGCTCCCCCCCGGAGAGGGTGGAAACGCGTTTGTAGACGTCGTCCTCGGTGAACAGGAAGCGCGCCAGGTAGTCCCGGATTTCGGCCGCCAGCAGATGCGGGGCGACCGATTCGATCTCCTCGATCAGGGTCAAAAACGGATTCAGGTCCTCGTGCGCCTGGGCGAAATAGCCCACTTCCAGGCTGGCGCCCAGGAGCAGCTCGCCTTGAAAGGGAGGAATCTTGCCCAGCAGCGTTTTCAGGAAGGTGGTCTTCCCGGCGCCGTTGGGGCCGATGATAGCAGCGCATTCCCCGCGGCGCAGGGTCAGGTCAGGCGCGTGGAAGAGGGGCTTGCCCTCGTCGGCGTATCCCACCGCCAGGTCGTAAGTGCGCAGCACCAGGTCGCCGGAGCGGTGGGCGGGTTTCAGGTGCAGCCTGAGCGGCGGTTGGCGCCGGATGGGGCTGCGCAGACCGTGCACGCGGCGAGTGACCTCGTCCACGCTCATCATCTGCGCCGTCGCCCCGGTCTCCTCGCTGATCTCCGACCATTTCTTGTCCTGGATGGCTTGCAAGCCGCCGATCTCGATCGCTTCCAGGTAACGGCTCAAGCGGCGCAAGCGCCCTTTGGCTTGCAAGGTGTTTTGACCGGCGATGTTGCGCCGGATGTAATCCAGCTCTTTCTCCAGGCGTTCTTTTTCGGCCTCAAAGGTCTGCTGGCGCAGTTCCCAGCGCTCCTGCCGCTGGCGCAGGTAAGCGCTGTAGTTGCCACGGTAGGCTTCCATGCCGCTGGTGCTCATCTCCCAGATATGGTCGACGACGTGGTCCAGGAAATAGCGGTCGTGGGACACGATCAGCGCCGCGCCTTCCCAGTGGCTGAGCACGCCCTCCAGCCATTCCACGGCAGCTATGTCCAGGTGATTGGTGGGCTCATCCAGGACGAGCAAGTCGGGTTCGGAGAGCAGCAGGCGCGCCAGCAGGGCGCGGGTGCGCTGCCCGCCGGAGAGCTGGTTGAGCGGGCGTTGCGCGTCGGTAGCCTCGAAGCCCAGGCCGGTGAGCGTCTGCTGCGTGCGCAACTCGTAGGTGTAGCCTCCCCGGCGTTCGAAGTCCTCCTGCAGGGGGCCGTAGCGCGCCATGGCTTCCTGCGCCTGTTCGGGGTCGCCCATGGCAACCTCCAGGCGCGCCAGCTCCGCTTCTTGTGCGCACAGCGCCTTGAAGGCGGACATGCATTCTTCCCACAGGGTGTGTTCGCCGTTCATCGCGGCTTCCTGGGGGAGGTAGCCGATCTTGAGCCTGCGCGCCCGGTGCACCACTCCCGCGGAAGGCTCCTCCAGGCCAACCAGGACGCGCAACAGCGTGGTTTTGCCGATGCCGTTCGGCCCGACGACGGCAATGCGCGCCCGGCGCGGGATGCTTAACGACAATCCCGCGAAGATATCGTTCGCGCCGTAGGATTTCGCCAGGTTGGTGGTGGTGATGAGTGACATGCTGGTCTATCGCTGCAGGTGGCGTGCGCCGCTCGCCCCCGCCCGAAGGGAGGGCCTTCGCTTGCTTGCCCGGTTTGCCGCCCACGCCGGGCGCCGGGCAGGACGGGGCAGCTTCCCATTATACCGTGATATAATCGCGCCGTTGCCGGCCCCAAAGCAACCTTTTATTTTGAGGCACTACGCGGTTAGGAATAGCCGGCAAATTACAGTCATTGATTGATATGATGGATAAGCAACCAGAACCCAAAAAGAAAGCCAACCTTCCTCGCGCCCTGCGCTGGGCGTTGGTGGCTGGTTTCGTGATTGCGGCAGCCTTGACTTCCGCCCTCACTTTCATCGCCGTGCGTGACTTCGTGGCCACCTGGCGCATCACCAACCTGCCGGGTGTGTCCCTTCAGGAGCCCACCTCCACCCCAGACGCCTCCGGAATCATCACCGACCCCGGCGCACCGCTACAGCCGGTGGGCGCTCCCACCCCCTTGCCTTGGGATGGCGCCAGCCGCGTCTCCCTGCTGTTTATGGGGTTGGATTACCGCGATTGGGTCGCTGGCGAAGGGCCACCGCGCACGGACACGATGATCCTGTTCACCATCGACCCCCTGGCACAGAGCGCCGGGATGATTTCCATCCCGCGCGACTTGTGGGTGACGATTCCCGGCTTCCAATATGGCAAGATCAACACCGCTTACCAGTTGGGCGAAGGCGCCAAGCTGCCGGGAGGCGGCCCCGGATTGGCGATGAAAACCGTCGAGGAGCTGCTTGGCGTCCCTATTGATTATTACGCCCAGATCGACTTCGGCGCCTTCATCCGCTTCATCGATGAGATCGGCGGGGTCAAGCTCGAAGTGAAGGAGCCCATCACCATCGACTTGCTGGGCGACAACACCTTCAAGAAGTTGAAGCCCGGCGTGCAGGTGTTACCGGGTGAGCTGGCCCTGGCTTACGCCCGCGCCCGCAAGACCGAAGGCGGCGATTTCGACCGCGCCGAGCGCCAGCAGCAGGTGGTCATGGCCATCCGCCAACGCATCCTCGAGTTCGATATGCTCCCCACCCTGATCGCCAAAGCGCCCCTCCTCTACCAGGAGCTATCCAGCGGGGTGAACACCAACCTCAACCTCGACCAGGCGATTCGCCTGGCGTGGATGGCACAGCAGATTCCTGAAGACCGCATCCGCACAGCCATCATCGGCACGGAGCAGGTCAATTTCTTCAAAACCTCGGATGGGCTGGATGCTTTGAAACCGCTCCCGGATCAAATCCGCCTGCTGCGCGACCAGGTCTTCACCGAGACCGGCCCGGCCAGCCCGATCGCCTCAAACCTGCCCCTGGTCGAGCTGATGAAAGCGGAGGGGGCGCGCGTATCGGTGCTCAATGGGAGTGCCACGGCTGGACTGGCGGCGCGCACCACCGACTATCTGGTGGCGCAGGGCGTCAACGTTACCGCCACCGGCAACGCCGAATCGCTCTACCACAGCACCACCCTGATCGATTACACCGGCAAGCCCTATACGCTGAAATACCTGATGGAATTGATGGCGATTGCCCCGGAGCACCTCTTCGGCCGTTACGACCCGGCCAGCCAGGTGGATATCACCATCATCCTGGGCGTGGATTGGGGCACCACCAACCCCATGCCGTGACCTGTCTGGCGTAGCCGGCGCGCCATCGCCTCACGGCCGGTTTCCACACATGGAGACGCTCAGCGGTTCGGTCGAGCGCATCACTTACTACAATCCGGATAACGGCTACACTGTGATGCGCCTGCGCCCGGAGGGGGGCAGGCCGCCTGAGCTTGCTCGCCAGGATTTGGTGACCGTCACCGGCAACCTGCCTGAGGTCGTCCCAGGAGAAACCCTGCGCCTGCAGGGGAAGTGGCTCCATCACCCCCAACATGGCCTGCAATTCCAGGTCGAGCGCTGCGAACAGGCCCTGCCCGCCACCCTGACGGGCGTTCGCCGTTACCTGGGTTCCGGATTGGTGCGCGGCATCGGGCCGCGCCTGGCGGAGCGCATCGTCACCCATTTTGGGCTGCAAACCCTGGAGGTGATCGAGCGCCAGCCCGAACGCCTTCTCGAAGTGGCGGACATTGGCCCGAAACGCTCGCGCATGATCGCCCAAGCCTGGGAAGAGCAAAAGCAGGTCAAGGAGATCATGCTCTTCCTGCACGCCCACGGCGTGAGCACCAACCTGGCGGTGAAAATCTATAAGCAGTACGGCGACCAATCCTTGCAAGTGGTGCGCAGCGACCCCTACCGTCTGGCGCAAGACGTCTACGGGGTGGGGTTCAAGACCGCTGACCGCATCGCCCAGGCGCTGGGTTTGCCGCCTGACCATCCTGCCCGCCTCCAGGCGGGGCTCGTCCATGCGCTGAACGAGATGGCTGGCGATGGGCACGTCTACTCGCCCCGCGAAGTCTTGGTCGCTCGCGCCGCGGCGTTGCTCGAGGCGCCCCAGGAAGCCCTGCCTCCGGTCCTGGAGTCGCTGGTCAAGGGGGGGCGCGCCATCCAGGAACGCCTGCCCTTCCCCCCGCCCGAGGGGGCTGCAACGGGGCGCGCCCGATCCTTGCCTGATGAGGTCTCCCCGCAGGGCGTGGGGGCTCAGGCGCACCTCGCCATCTACCTGCCGCCCCTCTACTACGGCGAAATTGGCGTTGCCGAACGCCTGAATGCTCTGGCGAACGCCTTTCCCTCCCGCCTGAGCGACCTGCCCCCGGCCTTCGTCTCGCTGGAGGGGGAGCTTTCCGAAGAGCAACTGGGCGCCATCCGCACCGCCCTCAGCCAACCTTTGAGCATCCTCACCGGCGGGCCAGGCACGGGCAAGACCACCTGTTTGAAAGCCCTGATCGACCTCCTGGACAGGAGTGGAAAAAAATATGCCCTGGCTTCGCCCACCGGGCGGGCTGCCAAGCGCCTGGCTGAAGCCGCCGGTCGACCGGCCAGCACCATCCATCGCCTGCTGGGCTTCTCACCGGGGGAAGGTTTCCAGCACGACGCCGCTAACCCCCTTGAGCTGGATTTGCTGGTGGTGGACGAAGCCTCCATGCTGGATTTGAGCCTGGCAAATCACTTGCTCAAAGCTCTGCAACCGGGTACGCACCTGCTCCTGGTTGGGGACGTCGACCAGTTGCCCTCCGTGGGGGCGGGTGACGTGCTGCGCGACCTGATCGCCAGCGACCTGGCGCCGGTGACGCGCCTCACCCGCATCTTCCGCCAGGCGGAAGGCTCGCACATCATCGCCA
>JAQUAE010000165.1 GCA_028687395.1 Anaerolineales bacterium
CGCTGAAGTCCGCCCTGCTCACCGGAGAAGCGTTCTGCGGCCGGGTATTGTTACTCGGCGTCAAGTCAGCGGAGCCACCCACCAGGGTAGGCAGGTGGGACGCGATTGCATCCAAAACCTTGCCGGAGGCGACCCGCGTCGCCAGCGGTTTATCCGGCGGGAAGACCGGGATGGCCTTCTCCCAGCCGGGTTTCAGCTCGCCGGAGGCGACCAGCGCCAACTCGGCAGCCAACTGGGGATACTCTTTTTGGTATTTGGCTACCAACTTCTCCCAGGCAGCCTGTTCCGCTCTACCCTTCTGCTGCACCTGGGCAAAGGCCGGCTTCACCTCTTCCGGGATGTAGAACTTGGGTTCCACAGGCCATCCGTAGGCTTGCTTGGTGCGCGCTAGGTCTTCTTCGCCCAGCGGCGCGCCATGCACCCCGGCGTTGTCCTGCTTCGGGCTTTTGTAGCCGATGTGCGTACGGCAGGCGATCAGAGATGGACGCCCATCCTCAGCGATCGCCGCCTGGATGGCCGCGTCGATGGCAGCCATGTCGTGCCCGTCAACCTGCTGCACGTGCCAGTGATAGGCAGCGAAGCGCTGCGGCACGTCGTCGCTGTAGGAAAGGCTGGTTGGCCCGTCGATCGAGATGCCGTTGTCGTCGTACAACACAATCAGCCGGCCCAGGCCGAGGTGACCAGCTAAGGAGGCAGCCTCATGCGAGACGCCCTCCATCAGGTCGCCGTCCGAAGCCAGGACGAAGGTGTGGTGGTCGATCAGCGGGAAGCCGGGCTTGTTGAAGCGCGCGGCCAGCATGCGCTCCGCCAATGCCATCCCGACCGCGTTGCAGAGGCCCTGCCCGAGAGGGCCAGTGGTGGTTTCGATTCCCCGCGCCGGGTCATATTCGGGGTGACCCGGCGTGGCACTGCCCCACTGGCGGAAGCGTTTCAACTCATCCAGGGGCAGAGGGTAGCCATGCAAGTGCAAGAGAGCATAGAGCAGCATGGACCCATGCCCTGCCGAAAGGACGAAACGATCCCGGTTGAACCAGCGGGGGTCAGCAGGATTGTGCTTCATGAAACGCGTCCAGAGCACGTAGGCCAGGTCCGCAGCGCCGAGGGGTAAGCCGGGGTGACCGGAGTTGGCTTGTTGGACGCCATCAGCCGCCAGCATTCTGATCGTATCGGCAGCCAGTTGGTCGACTTCAGTGTACTTTGTCATCATCGTTCCCTTATCCCGCGCTCTTGGGCATCGCTCCCTGAGCTGCCAGGGATATACGCCCCAGGCGGCGGGACTTACCCTACGACTTTCTCGCCGCTCACAATCTTGACGCGCTCAGCCACGTACTCCTCCAGCCCGATGGAAGCCTTGGAGAACGTCTCCGCGGTGGCAATCGTGGCGGGATGAGCGTTGAACTGGTCCACTTCCATGCCGTTCTCATCCCAGGATTGGCGCACGTACGGGATCTGGCTAAGCTTGGCAATCACGTCCTGGGGAACGTCGTCCAGGAGAATCTCCTCGCTGAAGGTCATGTCTTCGCAGCGCTGGAACAGCGGCTCAAGCACGTATGGCGGCATGGTGTAAACGATATCACCGGCGATCTTCTCGACGTCCCAGAAGTGGAACTTGCCGCCCACTAAGGGGCCCTCACGCATGGAGCAGGCCAGCATCTTGCTCGGCAGGCCATTATCCTTGAGCAGCTTGAACGCCTTGCGGAAGACGTAGATGCCCAACCAGTGTTTGTCCGACCAGGAGAGCTTGATATTGCGCCGCGCCGCCTGTTCGTCCAGCACCGGATTCTCGGTCAAGCGACCAATCATCATAGTGATGACTGCGCGCCAGTTGCTCATGTCCACCTTGTTCTTGAGGCCGATCTCCATGCCTTCTTTGGCCGCGTTCGCTACCGCCCAGATTTGCGGCAGGGTGAAGCAGGTCGTCACGTTGGTGGGGATGGCCATCGAGCTCAGCGCTTTGACCACTTCCACGCCCTGGGTGCTGGCGGGGACCTTGATCATCAAGTTGGGGGCAATGGCGCGGATTTCCTGGGCGTCTACGATCATCTTCTCAGTCTCGGTGATCAAGCGCGGATCCAACTGCCCGGAGATGTAACCATACCGTCCCCCCGAAGCTTCCCAGATGGGCAGCATCATCTCTGCCCCACGGCGGATGACCTCTTTGTAGGTCAACCAGAAATATTCGTGAACCGTCAATCCCGGATTGGTTTTGATAGCATTGTCGATCCACTCGTTCCAGAAAGCTGTATCGTTCTTCACGGCCGTCAAGGACAGGGGCGGGTTCGTGGTGCAGCCGCGGATCAGGCTTTTCGCCGGCTCGTCCAACACGTAAATCCGGTTGAGCCACTCGTCGTAAAGGGCCTTCTTTCCCTTCGGAGCGGCATCTACCATCTTCTTAACCCAGGATTTGAAGATCAGGGGGGACGAATCCCACCAGATTTCCATATCGGGATGGACTTTGGTCAATCGGTCGAGAACACTTTCGTTCATCGAGTACTACCTCCTTGAGATTGTTTAGTTAGGACTTACGCAGTTGGGGGGAGGATCACGCTCAACTGCGTAACTTCTATTAGTAATGTAGACCAGCGTAATTTGCCGGTCGCTTCACTTCAACGCCTCAAGATGCAAACGTCATGGTCATGGCGTACGGCCCACCTCTGCCCTTCCCCATCGATTGCAGGTGAGTGCATAGCTCAGCACACAAGCTGCGGCTGGAAGGTTCGATTAGAGCCCGAATGGGTCAGGCAGCCTCCGCTCATCGCTCCAGGGTGACGGTCAGGGAGTAGCGGTCGCCCCGGTTGTAACAGTAGGTGAACTCGACGGGCGTGCCATCCTCGGCGTAGATAACCCGTTCTTTGAACAGGATCGGCGCGCCTTCTTCGATTTGCAGCAAAACGGCCAACTCGTGATCCGCTTCGCGCGCTTCCAGCTTCTGCACTGCCCGCTTGACCCGGTAACCATAACGCTCGTAGAGCGTCCACAAGTGCTGGGTTTCCAGGTCTTCTTCCAGGAGTTTCACGAAAAGAACGTGCGGGACGTACGCCTCGTGAAGGGTCACGGGCACGTCATCGGCGTAGCGCAGGGTTTTGATACGAATGATCAGATCGCCTTCTGCGATGTCAAGGGCCTTAGCGATACGCTGGCGAGCCGGTGAGACCTCCAGGTCCAACAGCCGGGCCTGCACGCTAATCCCCTCCTTGGAGGCAGTTTCGAAGAAGTTAGTCAGGCGGCTGTGATCGCGCTCGACGTGGGGGAAGGCCACAAAGGTGCCTACCCCGTGGCGGCGATACACCAGGCCTTCGTCGATCAGGTCAGCGATGCCCTGCCGGACGGTCATGCGGCTCACGCCGTATTGATTCGCCAATTCCTCTTCAGAGGGGAGCTTTTGCCCTCGTTTTAAATTCCCCCCCTCAATCTCGGCTCGCAGGGCTTCCCTGATCTTGACGTAAAAAGGGATGCCCTCTTTTTTATCTAACACGAACATTCGTTCACCACACAAAGATATCTAGACGTATAGACGTCTAGATTCTATTGCTCTTCAGCGGTTCTGTCAAGTCTTACACTGAACCCTTGCAGCCAACTTCCCTCGCCGCTTGATCCGGAGCGCGGCGAGGGAAGCCGGTCATGCGACAGGCGTGGGCTTATTTACCCAGGCGCTTCTTGAACTCATCAGTGAGCGCAGGCAGGATTTCAAACAGGTCACCCACCACGCCATACTTCGCCAGGTTGAAGATCGGGGCTTCACGATCCTTGTTGATGGCCACGATCACCTTGGAGGTGCGCATCCCGGCCTGGTGCTGCACCGCACCGGAGATGCCTGCTGCGATGTACAGGTCTGGGGCGACCACCTTGCCGGTTTGACCGATCTGGTGGAGGTAGGGTATCCACCCCGCATCGACCGCGGCGCGGCTCGCTCCCACCGCAGCGCCCAAAACCGCGCTCAACTTGCGCACCGGTTCAAAGCCCTCCGGGCCGTTGACGCCGCGCCCACCTGATACGATCACCGCTGCGCCGTCCACGCTCACCTGGCCCTCTTCCACCACGTAATCCACCACCTTGGTGGTGATAGCCTCTTCCGCCAAAGCCGGGCTGACCTTGACCAGCTCACCGCTCTTACCAGCGGTGACAGCCGGCGGGGCGTAGGCGCGGGCGCGCACCGTCACCATCTGCGGGCGCTTGGCTAGACACATCTCCCTGCTCATCAACTTGCCGGCGTACACCGGGCGGGCGACCTGGAGCGCACCATCCTTGGGCTCGATAGCGATAGCGTCCACGATGACCCCAGTACCGAGGTCTATCGAAGCCATACCAAAGGTATCCCGCACCCGGGTGTTGGTCGGGCCGAGGATCACTTCGGGTTTTTGTTCCGCAGCGGTCTTGGCCAGGACTGCGGCATAGGGTTCGGCGCGGTAATCCGCCAGGGTGGGGTCATCGCAGAGCAGGACGGTCGTGGCGCCATGTTCGAACGCCTCCTTGGCCACCTCGGCCACACCGGCGCCGATCACCACGGCCGTCACCCCGCCTCCCAGCGCGCCAGCCAGTTTTTCCGCCGCGCCCAGCGCTTCCCAAGACGCCGGCGTCGCTTTTCCCTTGAATTGGTCAATGTAAACCCATACTTTATCAGCCATTGTGTTTTTCCTTATCCTCAAACCGGTCAGACGAGCCACTGCCAGCCTGGCTGGCTGCGGCTGCCTGCCAGCCTCAGATGACTTTCTCCGCCATGATTTTTTCGACCAGCTTGGCGGCAATCTGCTGGGGCGAATCCCCTTCAATGATTTCCACCTTGGTCTCAACCACGGGTACCGGGTAAACATCGGGCCAGCTCACTGCGGAACCGGCGCTCCCCACCTTAGCGCTATCCAACCCCAGGTCGGCAACCGCCCAGGTGGGAATAGCCGCCTTGGCGGCTTTGCGGATCCCCATAAAAGAGGGATAGCGGGGCTCATTGATACCTTTCACCACGCTGATCACCGCGGGCAGCTTGCCAGCGCACACCTGGCGACCTTCATCCATGAAACGCTCGACCTTGATGGTCTTTGCCGCTGGGTCCAACTCCACGATCTTGATCACCTGGGAGAGCAAGGGCCAACCCAGGCAGCGCGCCAACTGCGAGCCGGTCAAGCCGGTATCGCCATCGATTGCCTGCCGGCCAAGCAGAACCAGGTCTACGTCACCGAGTTTTTGGATGG
>JAQUAE010000166.1 GCA_028687395.1 Anaerolineales bacterium
CTCTCTTCCCGGCGCGCAGCGGGGCACGCGCCGCCCTGCGCATGCGCTTCACTGCCCCCGCCGAACCAGGAGCGTATCGCAGCGCCTGGCAGGCCCTCGACCCGCAGGGCAAGCTGTTTGGCGACCTCTTTTTCATCGAGTTCGAGGTCGTCGCCGCGACCGGTCCAATCCCAACGGAATAACCCGCCCGCACCACGATCGGCGACGGTTTGCGATAAACGAAGGTGAATGACACCTCCGCGATGGGCGTGCGCACTCCGCCCCGCTTCAACGGGCGGCATTGCGCGAGGCAAGCTTGCGCCACTCCTCCGCCAGGATGCCCAGCAGCAACACCAGCACACCAGCCCAGTTGCTCACATCGGCCAGGTTGAACACGTTGTAACTGAAGATGGACAGGAAATCCGTCACATGCCCCAGCAGCAGGCGGTCGATCAGGTTGCCGCTCACACCTCCCATCAGCAAGGCCAGCGCCAATCGCAGCGACCAGTCGTGGGCGGGCAGGCGCGAAAAAAAATACAGGATTGCGCCGACCGCCGCCAGCCCCACGAGGATAAGCAGGGTGTTGCTATCCTCCAGGAAACCGAAAGAAGCGCCTGTGTTCTTCCAATGGACAATTCGGGCGTATGGTTCCATCCAGGTGAAGGGCGTCCAGGTTTGCTCCAGCTCCAACGTGGCGCGCACCAGGGCTTTCGTCGCCTGGTCGAGCAACACGACCGGCGCGGCCACCTTGAGCAGGAAGACGTAGGCATCGCGCCGGTTCGTCGTGGGGAGAGATTGGTCGGTCACCCTGCGGGCTTCCTAAGGCGTGACGCCCAGGGACTTCAGCCACTCGGTGGCCTGGGCGCGCAGCTCTTCGTCCTGGGTAAGCTCGAGCACCTTGCGGAAGTCAGCGATGGCGGAATCCTTTTGGTTCTGCTGAGCATAGGCCATGCCACGGAAGAAGTAGGCCGCGGGATTTTCGGGTTGCAGCTCGATGGCCTTATTGAAGTTCGCCAGGGCGTTATCCATATCACCCTTCTGCGCGTAAGCCAGGGCGCGATTGAAGTACCCCATTGGTTCACCGGGTGCCAGCTCTATCGATTTATTCAAATCCTCGATTGCCTTGTCGATCTCACCTTTGTCGAGATACGCCATGCCCCTGTTCAAGTAAGCCATGGCATCGTCAGGAATCAACTCGAGAAACTTGGTGAAATCCGCCAGAGCGTTGTCGTAATCGCCCTTTTGCGCATAAGCGATGCCGCGGTTGTTGTAGGCCTTGGCATACTCCGGTTGCAAGGTGATTGCCTGGGTGAAGTCGGCAATTGCAAGTTCAGCCTCGCCTTTTTCCGTGTAAGCGCCCCCACGGCCGTTCAAAGCCAATATATTAGCAGGATCAAGGGTGAGCGCCTGATTGTAATCGGCTATAGCCGCATCCAGGTCGCCTCGGCGAGCTTTAACCAGGCCGCGATAATAATAAAGATCGACGCTGTTCGGATCGAGGCTGATCGCTTCGTCGAGGGTACGGATGGCGCCCTCGAGATCGCCTTGATCAGCCAGGTCAAGAGCGCGGTTGATGGCGTCCTGAACTGGGTCGCTGGTGGGCGGGACAGGCGTGGGGGATACTGCCGGCGTCTCGCTGGCTACTGGCGCGCTTGTTTCGACAGGAGGGGCAGTTGGCGCTTCGGTGGTCGCCGGTGGGGATTGGGGGGAACAGGCTGCACCGGCCAGCGCCAGGATGAGGGTCAGGCTGGCAAGCAGCAGCAGGCGTGTTGGTATATAAAGTGTCGGCATTTCATTCTGCTCCGTTTCTGGTTAAGTCTGCGACGCTAAGAAAAACGTCAGCCCCCAATTATAACGCCACTTTCCCCGGGCACGGTAAGGGCTGGCTTAAGAAATCAAAAGTCCCACCTTTGCGGGTGGGACTTCTGTTTGCAACGTGAGATGGGTCAGGTCAACCCACCTTCAGGCTATATGCCACTCTTTACGGGATAACGGGCGGGCAGTAGTCAAAGACGAGGGGGTAAACCATGCTGTCGTTCCAGCAGCGGCCCGGTTGAACGTCGTACATGAATCTGAAGCGCTTGAGGGCGGCGAGCGACCCGTACCAAGGATCATTCTCAGGCACGTGCTGCCCATAGGTGCCGATGGAGAAGAAGTTCGGCTTCTCCATGGAGGGCTCACCCCAGTACTTGGGCGTCCACCACTGCTTCATGGACTCGCAGGGGGTGAAGTTCAGGCGCAGGTTGGCGTTCAGGTTCATGCTGGCCCACGCGGTGGTCACGCTGCACGCGGTGACCTCGGCCGAGTAGCGACGGCGCACGATATCGAAGATGCTCAGGTAGTAGGTGTCGCTGTTGCCCTGAGGGGTGGCGGTGAGGAAGTATTGCTGCACGCCGCGGTACTTAAGGCGAATGTAGACGTTATCGCCGGTGAAGTTCCAGACCGCGAGGGTCGCCGGCCACGGATTCACGGCTGACAGCACGAAGGCCGCCAACAGAATCGCGAAGATGATGAGTTTCTTGTTCACAGTTAACCTCCAGAAATTTTTGTACGTTCGTGTGTTTTACACGTCTTGCAAGTGTCTTGCTTGCTATTACGCTTCTCTTTAATCTTCGATAGGTAGCGCCTCCTTTACGAGATATCTTCCTAAGGAAAGATTAATGTTGGATTAGCTTGGATTATAACTTAACTGGATATGAGAGTCAAGGGGTTTTCCCTAATCCAATATTAATGTTTCCTGGGGCCCCAAAAAAGCCCGTTTTTACCCGCTTTTCCAGGCCGGAGAGCAACCTTAAAGAAATCCCGCAAGCGCTACGTGCCCTCTTCCCAGGAATGGAGGTAGTCCACCTGCTGCGGGGTAAGCGTATCGATAGCCACACCCATGCCTTCCAGCTTGAGGCGGGCAATGGCGAGATCGATCTCCTCCGGCACGCGATGCACCCGCTTCTCCAACGACCCGGCGTTGACCTGCATGTACTCGGCGCACAACGCCTGGTTGGCGAAGGACATGTCCATCACGCTGGCCGGGTGCCCTTCGGCGGCAGCCAGGTTCACCAGGCGGCCCTCGCAGAGCAGGTTAATGCGCCGCCCATCGGGAAGGAGGTACTGGTCGACGAAGGGGCGCACCAGGCGCTTTTCCACCGCCATCTCCTCCAGGGCAGGGATGTTGATCTCCACGTTGAAGTGTCCCGAGTTGGCCACGATGGCGCCATCCTTCATCAACTCAAAGTGATGGCGATCCAGGACATTGATATCCCCGGTGACGGTGACGAACACGTCGGCGATAGAGGCGGCCTCATCCATGGGCATCACCCGGTAACCGTCCATCACTGCCTCGAGGGCCGGGAGGGGATCGACTTCGGTGACGACCACGTTGGCGCCCATGCCGCGGGCGCGCATCGCCAGCCCGCGCCCGCACCAGCCATACCCCGCCACGACGAACACTTTGCCAGCCAGCAGCACGTTCGTCGCCCGGACGATGCCGTCGATGGTCGATTGCCCGGTGCCATAGCGGTTATCGAAGAGGTGCTTGGTCATGGCGTCGTTGACCGCGATCACCGGAAAGGCCAGCGCCCCATCCGCTGCCATGGCCCGCAAGCGAATCACCCCGGTGGTGGTCTCCTCGGTGCCGCCCAGCATGTTCGTCAGCAGCTCGCGGCGGCTCTTGTGCATCGTGCTCACCAGGTCGGCGCCGTCATCCATGGTGATGTGCGGCCGGTGGGCCAGGGCGGCGTCGATGTGCTTATAGTAAGTGACATTGTCTTCACCTTTAATGGCGAAGACTGGAATCTCGAAGTGGGTGACCAGCGCGGCAGCCACGTCGTCTTGCGTGGAGAGCGGGTTGGAGGCGGTCAGCACCACGTCGGCGCCGCCGGCGTGCAACGTATCCACCAGGTTTGCCGTCTCGGTGGTCACGTGCAAGCAGGCGGAGATGCGCACCCCTTGCAAGGGGCGCTCCCTGGCGAAGCGCTCGCGAATGCTGCGCAGCACCGGCATTTCGCGCGCCGCCCAATCGATGCGCCGCCGCCCGCCTTCGGCCAGTTTTTCGTCTTTGACGTCGTAATAGGTCATCATTAAACTCCATAAGGGGCCAGGATATCAGCCCAGCTCGCCTGGCGCAGCGTCCCTCAGCGCTGGCCGGCGAACTGGCTGGCAATTATTCGAACAGCGCTTCCAACCCCGCCGTCGAGGGAAAATGGCGCCGGTAGCGGGCTAAAAACTCGCTGGGAGTGAATGCGAAGTCCTGCGTGCCGTTTTGCTCCAGGCAATAGGTGGCAGTCAGCGCCCCGACGCGCCCGCAGGTCTCCCAATCCAGGCTGCGCAGGTAAGCCACCAGGAACCCGCCCCGAAAGGCGTCGCCCACGCCGGTCGGGTCGGCCACCTGGTCAGGTGCCACGCCTGGAATGTGGTGCTCGCCGGCGCTGCCGTACACGCTCGAGCCTCGCTCGCCACGGGTGACCACCACGAACTGAACTCTCTCCAGAATCTGCGCCAGCGACAGGCCGGTCATCTTCTGGATCAGGGCAAATTCGTACTCGTTGACGAACAGCGCCAGCGCGCCGTCGATGCCGGCGCACACTTCCGCCGGGTTCATGCGCACTAGCTGCTGGCTGGGGTCGAAGAGGTACGCCAGGCCCAGCTCATGGCACTCCTGCACGTACTTCACCATCGCTCCCGGATCGTTGGGAGAGATGACCACCAGGTCCGGCTCCCCACTTTCCAGCTCCTTGAGGGAGAGCCGGGAGGCGTAAGCCATCGCCCCGGGATAAAAGCTGGAGATTTGCGAGTTCGCCCGGTCGGTATTGGCGAAGAAGGAGGCGGTGAACACGCCTGGGATGGCGCGCACGCCAGAGGTGTCGATTCCCTTGCTCTCCAGCCAGGCGCGGTATTCGTCGAAATCCTCCCCGACCGTGGCCAGCAAGCGCGATTTCATCCCGAACAGCGACATGGTGTAGGCGATATTGGGCGCCGTGCCGCCGCGCCGGCGCACCATGCTTTCGACCAGGAAGGACAGGCTGATCGACTCGATGTGCTCCAGCAGGATGTGATCCCGGAAGTAGCCTGGAAAGGTCATTAAATAATCGTAGGCAATCGATCCGGTGAGGAGGATGTTGTGCATGCGTTTTCTGCTTCTCTCTCCGGCCTGCCGCACCCGCTAACCGGCAGGTGCAGCAAGGTTCTCCAGGTTAGGCGCGAAGGGCGGGT
>JAQUAE010000167.1 GCA_028687395.1 Anaerolineales bacterium
CGGCGCGAGCGGTACAATCGTTTATTATCGTTGGACATAGCTCAAGCTCCTCAAGTGTTATTCTGGTTATGTCTACGTAAATCTGCTTGCCAGGTTTCACCCCGCAGAGCCACTCGTCACCCCCGCACACCAAGCGTTTCTCACCAAGTTATTAATTCCATTTCATCCTGCATTCAGGTAGCCCTGTATAATGGCAGTTGCATTCTCCTCACTCAACAACTGCGCAATGGCGCGAGTCCACAGACGCGCTCCAGAGCGCAGTTTGTTTTTAACCCTCGAATGAGGCAACCACGCTGTGGTTGGCGGCCGGGTTCCGGCGTGGGCAGGCGGTAGCGCGGCGTGAACAGCGCGCAATCCTGCGTGTTCACCACCCCCTTGATACCGCTGCCGCCGATGTCGATTCTCAAGATTTCCACGCCTAACTCTCCCTCCCCGGATTGGATTGGGTTCCACGGAGCGCCAGGATGCCGTTTTATTCCAGCGCTTCTGCCTCTATCTTTACGAAAATCTGCCGGGTGATGCGCGCCCCCAGCACCATCGGCTCGACCCGGCCGTCGATTTCTAGCTTTAAGTTATCGTCGAAAGCGGAATGCTCCAGCACGGTCAGGTGTGCCTGAGGCACCAGGCCGATGGCGCCCAGGTAGCGCAGGAATTCGGAGTCGGCGTTGTCTACCCGCTGGACAATGGCTTGCTGGCCGGGTCTCAACTCCATCAGGGAGAGTGAGGCGTTGACCGGCAGGCGCAGGTCGCGCGTCGGGATGGGGTCGCCATGCGGGTCGTGGGACGGGTCGCCCAGGACCTGGGCAATGCGCTCCTCCAGGTCTTCCGAGATGACGTGTTCCAGGCGGTCGGCCTCAGCGTGCACCTGGTCCCAGGGGAAGCCCAGGTTCTCGTGCAAGTAGAGCTCCAGCAGGCGGTGGTGGCGGATGATTTCCAGAGCCACCTGTTCGCCGCGGGGGGTGAGCTCCACGCCGCGATGCTTGTGATAACGCAGCAGCGGAGGGTCGTTGGCCGCCAGGCGCTTGACCATCCCGGTCACCGAGGCGGGCTTCACGCCCATGCGCTGGGCGATCTGGTTAGTAGAGGCGCGCCCTTCGCACAAGGTAAGCTCGTAGATCACCTTGAGATAATCTTCGATAGCGTGGCTGAGTTGGTCGCGCATGGGCACCTTTTAGTATAGATGAAATCGCGAGCTTTGTGTATGCCTAGCCGGCGATTGCTTGCTTAGCGCGTTGCCGGCCTAGCTCGGTTAGGTTCAGGCTGCCCTCCTGGCGTTGCACCCAGCCCTGCTCCACCGTCCGGCTGACCACCCGGGCGGCGAAATCCGGCGCCCACCTGACTTCCTGGCTGAGGTGCTCCTCCCGGTTTTCCTGGGAGGCTTCCGGCAGACCTTCGTGATTGAAGAGATGGATGGCCAGCATGGTCATGGCGAACTCCCAACGCTGGCGCGCCCGCCGGCGGGCGAGTGCCACCAATCCGCGCTCCGGCGCCAGCAAGTAAATGACCCCGAAGGTGATCCCCGCCATGCTGGCCATTGAACCGGCGATGGACGCGTCCAGCAGGTGAGCCAGCCAGTAGCCCAGGATGGCGTTGACCACGCCAATCGCCACGCTCAGGGCGATCATGCGTGAGAGGCGGTCGGTGAGCAGGTAGGCGCTCATCGGTGGGGCAACCATCAGTGCCACCACCAGCACCGACCCCACGGTGTCGAAGGCGCCCACAGCGGTAATGGAAACCAGCGCCATCAGCCCGTAGTGGATCAGCCAGGGGGCAAAGCCCAGGCTGGCAGCCAGGCCAGCGTCGAAGGTGGCTAGCTTCAGCTCCTTGTAGAACAGGCTGATGAAGAAGAGGTTGATCAGCAGGATGCCTCCCATCAGGTACAGGGCGATGGGACCGATGTCGCTGCCAAAGGGGGCGAAGCGATTGAACGGCGCGAAGGCCAGCTCGCCCAGTAGCACGGCGTCGGTGTCCAGGTGCACATCGCCGGCGTAGCGCGAGATCAACAGCACGGCGATGCTGAACAGCGCCGGAAAGACCAGGCCGACGGCGGCGTCCTCGCGCACCAGCCGCGTGCGGTGCACCAGCTCGACCAGGCTCACGGTGAGCACCCCCGTCAGGGCGGCTCCGAGCACCAGGTAGGGGGAGGTCAAATCTTTGGTGATGAAGAATCCCACCACGATGCCCAGCAGGACGGTGTGGCTGATGGCATCGCTCATCATTGCCATGCGGCGCAGGATCAAGAAGACACCCGGCAGGGCGCAGGCGGCCGCGGTGATAGCGGCAATCAACTGGATTTCGACTTGGGCGGGGCTCATGAGGTGCCCTCCATGGTGGTGTCTTGAGTCTCATTTTCGATGCGCTCTTGGGCCTGGCGGGCGCCTTCGGTGCTCAAGGACCATTCGCCATTTTCCTCCCGCCGGACCAGGCCGCGCTGCGCCAGGACATTCAAGGTGTGGGCGATGCCCGCCCGGCCGGGATTCATGGCTTGCAAGACTGCCTGGGAATGGGGGTGCTGCGAGTCGTCGTGCTGCCGGGCGAGCAGGTACAGGTCGCGCAACACGCCCTCCATCTGCAACCACTGGCGTTGCCGCAAGCGGCGCAAGCCTGCCCACAGCAACCCGCGGCTGGTGGCAAAGGTAAAGGAAAACAGGACGATAGCGCTGATGACCAGCACGATGGTCGGTCCGGTGGAGAGATGCGGGACGGTGCTGCTCAGCACTGCCCCGCTCACCCCGGCGAGCATGCCGAAAGCCGAAGCCAGGACCACCATGACGCCCAGCCGGTCGCTCCACTGCCGCGCCGCAGCCGCCGGCGCCACCACCATGGCGCTCATCAACACGACCCCCACTGCCTGCAAACCGATCACGATGGCGATCACCAGCAGCGTGGTCAGGATCACATCCAAGACGTTCATCGAAAAACCCAGGCTGGCGCCGAACTCGGGGTCGAAGCTGAGCAGCTTGAACTCCTTCCAGAAGGCCAGCACGGCCAGCAGCGCCACGCCCCCCAGGGCAGCCATGGTGATGACATCACGCTCCAACAGTGTGGCTGCCTGGCCGAAGAGGAAGCGATCCAATCCGGCCTGGCGGGCGTCGGGCAGGCGCTGCACGAAGGTCAAGAGCATCAGCCCGAAGCCGAAGAACACCGAGAGGATGAATCCCAGCACGCTGTCCTGTTTGAGGCGCGTGGTGCGCAGCAGGCTCATCATGAACAGCGTCGCCAACCATCCCGCCAGGATGGCGCCGGCCATCAACACCAGGGGGGTCTTGGCGCGGGTGAGCAGGAAGGCCAGCACGATGCCCGGCAGCGCGGCGTGCGACATGGCGTCTCCCAGCAGGCTCTGGCGGCGCAGCATGGCGAAGGACCCCAAGGCGCCGCTGGCGATGCCCAGCGTCCCTGCGCCCAGCGCGACCGTGCGCAGAGTGTAGTCGAAAACCAGGTCATGCAGCACTTTCAGGATATCCATACGGCTCCTCCCGGCGGGTTGGGGATGGCATAGGCAGGTCCGGGGTGGGCGGCTCTTCCGCATCAGCGTGAGGGGAGCGGCTGAGGAAGGCAATCCTACCCCCGTAAGCCAGTCGCAGGTTTTGTTCGGTGAAGACTTCCGCCACCGGCCCGCTGGCGATGCGGCGCACGTTCAACAGCGTGACCCAGTCGAAGTACTCGGGCACGGTCTGCAAATCGTGGTGCACCACCACCACGGTCTTTCCCGCCTGGCGCAGGGCATGTAGCAGGGCGACGATCGCCCTCTCCGTGGTGGCGTCCACGCCCTGAAAAGGCTCGTCCATGAAATAAATCTGGGCGTCCTGCACCAGAGCGCGGGCCAGGAAGACGCGCTGTTGCTGGCCGCCGGAGAGCTGGCTGATCTGGCGGTCCGCAAACGGCGCCATGCCCACCTTTTCGAGCGCCTCCAGCGCCAGAGCTCGCTCGCGGCTCCCGGGGCGGCGCAACCATCCCAAGGAGCGGTAACGCCCCATCATCACCACGTCTAGCACGTTGGTGGGGAAATCCCAGTCGACGCTGCCGCGCTGCGGTACGTAGCCCACCAGGCGGCGCTGCTCGGCGTAGGGCTTGTTGTAGATCAGCACCTGCCCGGCGGCGGGGCGAATCAACCCCAGAATGGCTTTGATCAGGGTCGTCTTGCCCGCGCCGTTTGGACCGACAATGGCCATCAGCGTGGCGGGCGGGACGCGCAGGTCCACGTCCCACAGCACCGGTTTCTCTTGATAGGCGACCGTCAGGTCGGTCGCCTCGATAGCATACGGGTTGTCTGGCATGCGAGTGCTCCTATACTCGGGAATCTATTGCGCCAGCAGAGCGGATACGATGGTGTCGATGTTGTAACGCACCATGCCGATGTACGTGCCTTCCGGTGTACCCGGGTTGCCCATGGCGTCTGAGAAAAGCTGCCCCCCGACGCGCACCTGGTAGCCGCGGGCTTGCACTGCGGCCTGGACCGCCTCGATGTTGCGTTGCGGCACGGAGGATTCGACGAAGATAGCCGGAATGCGCCGGGCGACGATGAACTCCGCCAGCTCCTGCACGTCGGCGGTGCCGGCTTCGGTAGCCGTGCTGATGCCCTGCAGCCCGCGCACCTCGAAGGCGTACGCCCGCCCGAAGTAGTTGAACGCGTCGTGGGCGGTGATCAGTACTCGCTGCTGGGGCGGCACCTTAGCGGCTTGCTGGCGTACGTAAGCATCCAGGTCTTTTAGCTGGCTCAGGTATGCGGCGGCGTTGGCCTGAAACTGGCTGGCGTGGGTGGGGTCGAGCTCGACCAGGGCGTCGCGCACCGTCTCGGTAGCCGACATCCACAGGGAAACGTCGAACCAGACGTGCGGGTCGTAGTTCCCGGCGAACATCGGCGGCGCCAGCAAGACATCGCGCGGTATCGCAGCCGTCACGGGCACCGTCCTCTTCTTGCCTTCCATCTTCTCGAAGACGGTGGCCATGGAGGCCTCCAGGTGGAGCCCGTTGTAGAAGATGATATCGGCGTCTGCCAGAGTGATGACGTTGCGCTCGCTGGCCTTGTAGAGATGGGGGTCAATGCCGGGTCCCATCAGCCCGGTGACTTGCACGCGTTCGCCGCCTACGTTCTTGACGATGTCAGCGATCATGCCCGTGGTGGCCACGGC
>JAQUAE010000168.1 GCA_028687395.1 Anaerolineales bacterium
GAGGACGTGCAGCGCTCTGTGAAAGGGCGCATCCCGGTGGAATTCTACGGTCGGATGGGCGGCATGGTGCCTTTCCCGGACGAAATCCTGGCCGAGATCAAGCGCATGGCTACCGAGAGCGTGCCCGTGGATGGCGACCCGCGCCTGCGCTGGATGCAGCGCTTCGCCAGCGTCGTTGCCAGCCCGAATTAGACGTGCATGATACCAAGGAGATTCCCCGCATGGTAAGCGAAGCTCCCGTTCAATTGGTTTACAAACGTCCCGAATCGTTCACTCAGACACCCACCGGCTATTGCCCGGGGTGCACCCACGGCATCGCCCATCGCCTGGTTGCCGAAGTCCTGGACGAGATGGGCGTGCGCCACAACGCCATCGGCGTGGCTCCCGTGGGGTGCTCGGTGTTCGCCTACAACTATTTCGATTTCGATTTCGTCGAAGCCGCGCATGGCCGGGCGCCAGCCATGGCCACCGGCATCAAGCGCGTTCTCCCCGATCGGGTGGTCTTCACCTACCAGGGGGACGGCGACCTGGCTTCGATCGGCATGGCGGAAATCATGCACGCCGCTGGCCGCGGCGAGAACATCACCGTGATCTTCATCAACAATGCCATCTACGGGATGACCGGCGGGCAGATGGCCCCGACCACTCTGCCCGGCCAGAAGACCACCTCCTCCCCCTACGGGCGGGACGTGGAGCAGGCTGGCTTCCCCTTGCGCATGGCGGAAGTGCTCTCCGGCCTGGAAGGCGCCGGCTACGTGGTGCGCCGCAGCCTTCACGACCCCAAGAACATCCGCATGGCTAAGAAAGCCGTCCGCCTGGCGTTCGAGACGCAGCAGCGCGGCCTGGGCTTCTCCATGGTCGAGCTGCTATCCACCTGCCCGACCAACTGGGGCATCCCGCCATTGGAGGCGCTGCGCTGGCTGGAGGAGCACATGCTCCCCGCCTACCCGGTTGGGGATTACAAGGTGTCGCCAGCTCTGGAAGGCGTCAAAGCTTAGGGGATGGGGAAAATTCCCCCAAATGCCTCGGCTTGGCGCCTGAAGACAATCGAAAAAGGAGTGGTTTCATGCAAACGGAAATCGTGATCGCCGGGTTTGGCGGGCAAGGGGTCCTCTTCGCCGGGCAGGTCATGGCGTACGCCGCCATGGATGCGGGGAAGGTGGTCACCTGGATTCCTTCTTACGGCCCGGAGATGCGCGGCGGGACGGCTAATTGCACGGTCATCATCTCGGATGAGGAGATCGGCTCGCCCCTGGTGCGCAATCCCACCGCGGCGATAGTGATGAACTTGCCCTCCCTGGAGAAGTACGAACCGCTGATCACCCCTGGCGGGGTGCTGGTGGCGAACGCCTCCCTGGTCAATCGCGGCCCTCTGCGGGACGATATTGCCAGCGTGTTCATCCCCACCAACGAGATTGCCGAATCACTGGGCGATAAGCGCCTGGTCAACATGGTCGCCCTGGGGGCTCTGCTGGTCAAGCTGCCCATCCTGCCCCTGGAAGCCATCGAGAAAGCCCTGACCGACCACCTGCCTGAGCGGCACAAAAAGCTACTGCCGGTGAACTTCAAGGCGCTGCGCCAGGGGGCGGACTTTGCTGTGCACGCCACGGAGAGCCAACCGGCTGCCTGAGCGCTCGCTTGTGCAACTACCCACGGGCTTCCCAGCCGTCGCATCGGGAAGCCCCTTTTCTTTTTTTACGGCAGCCGTCCGCACGCCAGTGTATGGGAATGACGCCTCGGGAAATGAGGTGACAAATAAGCCCAAAAAACGAGCCTTCCTTTGGTACAATGGCGGAGTTAGACGCGGTGATGAGGCTATCCAGCCTCCCTCGCGCCGAGTGCACTCATGCTCCTGGCGAGCAGAAAAAGGAGGTCACATGAAACACAACGTAAAGTATTGGGCTCTGGCGCTCGTATTGGCGCTCAGCCTGTCATTCTTGAGTGGCTGCGGCGTGTTCTTCCCGCAGCCAACGCCCACCCCCATCCCAACCAATACACCCGAGCCGCCCACGCCTACCCCCATCCCGACGGATACGCCGGTGCCGACAGCGACCATCGTGCCGACCTTGCCGCCCACGAACACGCCATTCCCCACCTTCCCGCCCCAGCCCAGCGCCACCAACACCCCAACCAACCAGAAGCCGATCTACATCTACTTCATTCAGAAGAAGACCGGCGGCACGGTAGCTTGCGGCGACTCTCTGGTGGCTCTGACTTCCGGGCAATATCGCACCGATAAGCTCGAGCCGGACATCGAAACCGCCTTGCGCCAGTTGTTCATCTGGCACCAGGCGAACTTTGGCGAGCTGTACAATGCCCTCTACCTCTCCAACTTGAGCGTGGTGGAGGTGGAAATCGACGCTGGCGGGAAGATCGTTGTCGATTTGAGCGGCGAAGTCGAGGTGTCGGAGGACAAGTGCGATAAGAGCCGCATCTTTGCCCAGATCGTGGCGACCATCCGCCAGTTCCCCGGCGTGAGCGGCAATCCCAGCATCAGCGTCAACGGCGTGGGAATCAAGAACTTCCTGCAGTAATCCCTACGTATCCCGGAAGATTAAATCATCAGGGCTGCCCGGTTCGAGTGGGCAGCCCTGATGATTTACCTGCACCTCGCAGCCAGGTGAGGCGGCGGGATTACTTGTCCTCGGCGATGGAGACGCCCGAGTACTTCAAAGCTGAGTGCGCCGCTGACAGTCGCGCCACCGGGACGCGGAAGGGCGAGCAGCTCACGTAGTTCTGGCCGATGATGTGGCAGAACTCGATCGATTCGGGGTCGCCGCCGTGCTCGCCGCAGATGCCCACCTCCAGGTCGACGCGGGCCTTGCGGCCTTCTTCCACGCATATCTTCATCAAACGTCCCACGCCCGTCCTGTCCAACGTCTGGAAGGGGTTCTTGGGCAGGATGCCTTCCTGGACGTACTTGACCAGGAAATTGCGCTCGGCGTCGTCGCGACTGTAACCGAAGGTCATCTGGGTGAGGTCGTTGGTGCCAAAGGAGAAGAACTCGGCCACTTCGGCGATTTCGCCGGCTGTGACCGCGGCGCGGGGGATCTCGATCATCGTCCCGAATTTATAGGGGAACTCGACCTTTTTCTCGCTCATGACCTCCTTGGCAATGCGCTCCAGGCGGGGCTGAATCCATTTGAGCTCGTTGACCGTGCCGGTCAGAGGGATCATCACCTCGGGCTTTGCGTGCACGCCCTTCAGGGTCACGTTGGCAGCCGCCTCGAAGATGGCGCGCACCTGCATCTCCACGATTTCAGGCATGTAGATGCTCAGTCGCACGCCGCGCAAGCCCATCATCGGATTGCTCTCGTGCAGCGCCTGGATGCTCTGCAGCAGCTTCTCCTTCTGCGCCAGTCCCTTGGTCTCGCCCTTGACGCGCATGGTGATGACCTCCTCCAGGATCTGGTGCTCGGAGGGCAGAAACTCGTGCAGGGGCGGGTCGATCAGGCGGATGATGACCGGGTAGCCATCCATGGCGGTCAGCAGGCCCTCGAAATCCGCCCGCTGGTGGGGGAGCAGCTCGTTCAGGGCCTTGGTGCGCTCTTCGGAGGTCTCGGCCAGGATCATGCGCTGCACAACGGGCAGGCGCTCCGGCTCGAAGAACATGTGCTCGGTGCGGCACAGGCCGATGCCCACCGCGCCGTAGGAGCGCGCCCGGCGTGCGTCCGCCGGGTAATCGGCGTTGGCCCAGACTTGTAGTCCACGGGTCGGCCAGCCTTTGGGCGCTTTGCGGATGTCCTTCCTGGCGCAGATCTCATCTGCCCAGGAGAGCAGGGTCAACAGGTCGGTCTGCTCCTCCAGGTTGGGGGAGCTGGTGGGGATTTGCCCCAGGAAGACCTCGCCGCTGGTGCCGTCCACGGAGATCCAATCGCCCTCCTTGACAGCTTTGCCATTGACTTCCATGACGCGTTTGTCCAGGTTGATGTGGATGGAGGCCGCGCCGACCACGCAGGGCACGCCGAACTGGCGGGCGACGACAGCAGCGTGTGAGGTGGCTCCGCCTTCGCTGGTGAGGATGCCCTTGGCGGCCAGCATGCCGTGCACATCGTCCGGCTTGGTGAAGGGGCGCACCATGATCACGTCCTGGTGCTCCTCCTTGGCCATCTTCTCGGCTTTATCGGCGTCGAAGTACACCCGGCCGACCGCCGCCCCCGGGGAGGCGTTCACGCCCTTGGCGTACAGGCGGTCTTCCTTCTTGGCGGCATCCTTGGCCTTGGGGTCGAACTGCGGGTGCAACAGGGTGTCCACGTTATCAGAGGTGACCCGCAGGATGGCTTCCTCTTTGCTGATTAAGCCTTCGTTGACCATGTCCACGGCGATTTTCACCGCGGCCTTGGCGGTGCGCTTGCCGTTGCGGGTTTGTAGCATCCACAGCCGGCCGCGTTCGATGGTGAACTCGACGTCTTGCATTTCTTTGTAGTGCGCTTCGAGCTTGGCGCAGATATCCAGGAAATGCTTGTACGCCTCAGGGATTTCCTTGTGCAGGTTTTCGATCTTCTCGGTGTTGCGGATGCCAGCGACCACATCTTCGCCTTGAGCGTTCAGCAGGTAATCGCCGTACATCTTATTCTCACCAGTGGCGGGGTCGCGGGTGAACGCCACGCCGGTGCCCGAATCCCAACCCATGTTGCCGAACACCATGGTGACGATGTTGACCGCGGTGCCCAAGTCGTGGGAGATGCCCGCCGCGTTGCGGTAATCTACGGCGCGTTTGCCGTTCCAGGATTTGAAGACGGCCTCGGTAGCGAGGCGCAGTTGCTCCAGCGGGTCTTGAGGAAAGTCGAAGCCCTTGTGCTTGCGCACGATTCCCTTGAAGTCCTCAGTTAGCGCCTTCCAATCCTCTGCCTTCAGATCAGTGTCGAGTTTGACGCCCTTTTCTTTCTTGTACTCGTCCAGGCGATCCTCGAAGGCTTCGTCGGGGATGTTCAGCACGACCGACCCGAAGCCCTGGATCAGGCGCCGGTAAGCGTCGAAGACGAAACGCTCGTCGCCAGTCAGCTTGACCATGCCCTGGGCGGTCTTATCGTTCAAGCCGATGTTCAACACGGTGTCCATCATGCCGGGCATGGAGAACTTGGCGCCCGAGCGGCAGGAGACCAGCA
>JAQUAE010000169.1 GCA_028687395.1 Anaerolineales bacterium
GGTTTCTGCAATGCTGGAGATTTACAGCTCACGCTTGCGCTTGATCGCGCTCTCCCTCACGCAACTACAGGCCTTCCTGGACGGACCCAAGAACCTGGAGGCGGGGCTCGGATTCCCCCTCTCGGACTCGACAGCCAACGACACGGTCAACCGGGCGATCGGCATAAAAATATCCAAGATGGCGCGGGTCAACCCGGAGCTGCATCCCTGGTTTACCTACTGGCTGCTCCGCCTGCAAAGCCCTCCGCTGGGGGTGGGGATGGCCGGTTTCAAAGGCAACCCGGACGCTGCCGGTGAAGTCGAGATCGGGTACGGCATCGACCCCGCCTACCAAAACCAGGGGTACATGACCGAAGCCGTGCGCAGGTTGGTCGCTTGGGCTTTCGTCGACCCGCGCTGCCAGACCATCACCGCTAAGGGCGTGCTGAACACCAACCTGGCTTCCGTGCGCGTCTTGCAGAAGCTGGGGATGGAAGCCTATCGGGAAGGGGTCGCGGAATCCGACTGGCGCATCACCCGCCAGGCCGCGGCGACGCTCATATCATCGGAGAGAGAGACATGGCGCTGAGCATCGGCATCGTTGGCTTGCCAAACGTGGGCAAGAGCAGCATCTTCAATGCGCTGGTGAAGGAACAACACGCCCAGGTGGCCAATTACCCCTTCTGCACAATTCAACCCAACAAGGCGATCGTGCCCGTGCCCGACGCCCGCGTGGATAAGTTGCGCGAGCTGGTCAACGTGGGCCGCGCCATCCACGCCACGATCGAATTCGTGGATATCGCCGGGTTGGTCAAAGGGGCGAGCAAGGGCGAGGGGCTGGGCAACCAGTTCCTGGCCAACATCCGCGACACCGACGCCATCCTGCACGTGGTGCGTTGCTTCGAGGACGTCAACGTCGCCCATATCGACGCCGAGCTCGACCCGCGCAGCGACATCGAGATCGTCAATCTGGAGCTGTTGCTGGCCGACCTGCAGCAACTGGAGCGCAAGATCGAACGCTTGAGTGGCGCCCTCAAGGGTGATAAAAAGCTCCTGCCGACAATGGAAACCGCCCAGGCGATCCAGCAGCACCTCTCCCGGGGCAAACCCGTCTCCGCCTTCCCGCATAAGGACAGCGAAGCCTTCCACAGCCTGAATCACGAATTGCGCTTCCTTTCCAACAAGCCGTTGATTTACGTCGCCAACGTGGATGAGCAAGGGCTGAGCGAAGAGAACGCTTATTCCCGCGCCGTGTACGCCGTGGCGTCTGAACAAGGCGTGGAAGCGATCAAGATTTGCGCCCGGCTCGAGATGGACCTGACCGAGATGGACGAGGCCGAGCGCAAGGAATACCTTGCCCTGGCCGGCGTGGAAGAATCAGGTCTGGAACAGGTCATCCACAAGAGCTACCAGATGCTGGGCTTGATCAGCTTCTTCACCATGAACGAGGAGGAAGTGCGCGCCTGGACCATCCCCAACGGTTGGACGGCGCCCAAAGCCGCGGGCGTGATCCACACCGATTTCGAGCACGGCTTCATCCGCGCCGAGGTCACCCCCTACCGAACTTTCGTCCGTCACGGCAGCGGAGCAGCCGCCAGGTCGGCGGGCGAGATGCGCATCGAGGGCAAGGAGTACATCGTCAAGGATGGCGACGTGATGTATATTCGTTTTAACGTATAGGCAGTATCAAGGAAACGGGCAGGTCACTGCAGGTGGAGGAGCACCTGGCCCTTGCTCCATAACTCTTCCAAACGATAATACTCCCGTCGGTCGGGGGAGAGCAGGTGGAGGATCACATCGCCAAAATCAACCAGTATCCAGCCTTCACGAGGCGCGCCTTCGATGCGCCCGCGCACCTGGAAGGCGCTCTTCACTCCCTCCAGCGCCGCGTCCGCCAGCGCCTGCAACATGCGGTCGCTCGAACCGGAACAAAGCACAAAGAAATCCGCGAATGGCGCCAGCCCGCGGATATCCATCAACAAGATATTCTCCCCCTTCTTCTCCTCCAACGTATCGACAATCTTGCGAGATAGTTCAATCGCGTCCAGATCTCACCTCGTGATTAACTTTTCGTATTCTCAGGAGCCATCTTGGCTGAGAACAAGCAGGTATACGCTGCGCCGCTGGGACCCAGATCGCTGCGATACAGGTTCACCGCAGCCACACGGGTGGCGCCGAGAAAGCCAACTTTGAACGTCTCCAGCGCCTCGCTCACCCTGCGGATATCGCCGGGATTGGCGCCGCGTGAGATGCGTCCCAAGGTCAGGTGGGGGAAGAATGGCCGCTCTTCCCGCGGATAACCCAGGCGTTCGGTGAGCGCCTCGATGCCGTACTGCAAGGTGGTCAGGTCTTGCGGAGCCTGCACCTTGATCCACAGCACCCGCGGGCGGCGCGTGTTGGGGAAAGCGCCGATCTCGCCCACGCTCATCTCGAATGGGACGTGCCCGCTGACCTCCGCGGCGAGCATCTTCTGCAACATCTCCAGGTTGCTGATGGAAACATCCCCCAGGAACTTCAAGGTCAGGTGGATGTTCTCCGCCCTCACCCAGCGCACCGGAGCATCCGTGAGCCCGGCGCGCAACTGGGCAGAGACCTGGTCCAAAGCCCGCTGTATCTCTGGAGACATTTCAATAGCAATGAATGCGCGGATCACCGTACTCATGAGCGCAGCCCCGAGTGGATCACGGCTTCATTCGCTGAGCAAGCTCAGCCGCCCTTTATGCGCCGCAGCTTGCAGGCAGCGATCGACCGTTTCTTTCACGTCCCAGAAGCTGACCGGCTTGGTGAGGTACGCGGAGGCGCCTGCCTGCATCCCCTGCTGCACGTCCGCGGGAGCGTTGCTGCCCGAGACCAGGATGACCGGGATTTGCACCAGTCGCGGGTCACGGCGGATATTCTTCAGCACCTCGATCCCGGATTGGTCGGGGAGGAGCACGTCCAGGATGACCCCGTCCGGCTTGTGATTCAGCATCAGGCTCAGGGTCTGTGCTCCGGCGCAGGCGTGGATGGCGTTGTATCCACTGATGCGCAACATCTCGCCCAGCATCTCTGCAGTATCCGGTTCGTCATCAACAATGAGGATTGTCTTGTTTAACGATGGCTGGCGGCTGGTCACGAAACGCATTTCCTCAGGGGGAAGTGTGAGCCCGTAGAGGGTACGACCTCTCGTATTCCCATGACGATAGCACAATCTTTGCCAGAACGCAAGGGCAAACCTGGCCGCCGGGAAGTACAAGCCCCAAGATGGCAGCTTTTCTCATGAATGCGTGAACTTCAATCCCGAGTGGGATCCTGCGAGAGGTAACGCTCGTAATCCTGCGGCGTATCCAAATCCTCCAGGATCGTGGGGGTATCCACAACCACGTAATGGATCATGGCTTCGTGGGCGTTGAGAAAATCCCGCAAAGTGGCCGGTGGGTGGAGGTCCAGCACTACGCCCCACAGGCTGCGATCGATGATCCAGGGGTGGCCGCGGCGCATCTGGTAGCTGGGCACCATCAGCAGCGCCTGGTGGGAGAGATAGGCATTCAAGACAGCCCGCACGGTCTCGCTCTGCATTTGCGGCTGGTCCCCCAGGCAGACCATGGCGGCGCAGGTGTCTTCACCCAGAGCTTCCAACCCCACCTGCAGCGAGCGCGTCATTTCGCCCCGGGTGTAATCCGGGTTGTGCGCCAGCTCCAGTGGTACAGATAATGCCACATCGTGCAAAGCCTGCTCCACCTGGCGGCGCGCCCCGCCGGTGACCACCAGGATGCGCTCCAACCCAGCCCCGCCTCCCCCTTGCGCCAGCGCGGCCACCACCTGGCCGATCACCGTGCCCCCTTGCCAGGGCAGGTTGAGCTTGGGGCGGCCCATGCGCCGGGAACGACCCGCCGCCAGCACGATCGCGCTCACGCAGCCGCCCGCTTCCGACATCGTTTACGCCCCCCTCTCCAGCAAGCGTTGGTAATCCTCGGGCGTGTCGATGTCCAGCAGCAGGCTGGAGTCGTGCCAGGGGAGATAATGGAGGGGATGGCGGGAGAACAACGCCCGCCCACCCACGTCGCCGCGCAGCGCCCGCACCTCCTCGAACAGCTCGCTATCGACCAGCACCGGATTGCCCCGCCGGCCGTCGACCAGCGGCGCCACCAGCGGGTACAGGCCGCGAGCGTGGGCATCCACCAGCCCGGTCACCAGGGGCGCCGACACGGCGGGGTGGTCGGCGAGCAGGAAGATCGCCGCCCCCACACCTGACGGGAGCCTTTCCAACCCGGCGCGCAGCGAGGTGCTCTGTCCCCCCTCCCACTCCGGGTTAGGCGCAATCGTGACCGGTAAATCGGTCACCGCCTGACGCACGCCAGCCTCCGCTGCGCCGACAACGATAACCACGGGCGAGAGCCCAGCCTGCAAGGCAGTTAATGCCGCACGCCGCACCAGCGGCTCTCCCTGCCAGAGCAAGAGTTGCTTGGGTTGGCCGAACCGGGCCGAGCCGCCCGCGGCCAGCACCACCCCCGCCACCGCTTCGTGGGCCGCGAAGACGCCGCCTGGCGCGGCCTCCTGCTCGCCCGGCGAGCCCTCCGCCTTGCCGAGAGAGGCGGCGAGCACGGCCTGGTAACCGGTCAATAATTGTGGAGCGAGGGCGTGCGCCTGGGCCTGCAGCTCGGGTGTATCCGCCTGGTTGAGCAAGGCCACCCGCCGCGCCCCCGCCGGCACCCCCTTCAAGCCGCCGCGGGAATCCAGCAAAACGCGGCTGAGCGCCTGCGGGGTGATCGCCTCCCCCTCCGCCAGCCCGCCCAGCGCGCCGAAAATCTGCGGCCGGTGCACCCACTGCGGGCTGAGAGGCTTCCCCAGCCCGCTCAACCCGGCAGTCACCACTACTACGTCCACAGAAGGGGGTAGTACCGGTTCGTGGTCCGCAGGGGCTTTGAGCGGCAGTCTGCGCGCCCCATCCGCCTCGATGAGCAAGGGCAGGCCCCTCTTGGCTGCCAGGTTGCGTAAGTCTTGCAAAGCCTCTGAGCTTGGTGCAGCGAGGCGCTCGTCCTCACCCTCCGGGCCGCTGACCAGGATCACGCCTGGGGACAGGCGGCTCGCCAGCTCGGCTGCTTCCTCGTCCGGCTGGAGGCGCAGGTGCACATC
>JAQUAE010000170.1:0-2274 GCA_028687395.1 Anaerolineales bacterium
CGCCACCTGCCGCTTCCCTGGAGGCTCGGTCGGGCGTCCCCCTCACGCAGGCCACGCTGGATAGCCTGATCTTCACCGCCACGCCAGCCGCACCGCCCTTGAGCGCCAGCCTCACACCCACCTCCGCCCCACCATCCGCGGATCTGGCTGCGCCCACCACCAGCCAAAACCTGCCCCTCTCCCCGCCTGGTCCCGGCGAGCCGGGCTTCCCGATCCTGGCTTTGGCCAAAGGTTGGCATTCCCACCTGTACGCCTACCAGCCGCCCAGCTTGCCATTGACCAGGCTGACCGCCGGGGAATGGCGCGACATCGACCCCAGCGCCAGCCCGGATGGCGCCCGCCTGGCGTTCGCCTCCGACCGGGGAGGCCATTGGGACCTGTACGTGATGAATCTTAGCGACGGCGCCATCACCCGCCTCACCGACACCCCCGAATACGACGGGGCGCCCTCCTGGTCTCCGGACGGGCGCTGGCTGGTCTACGAAAGCTACGTTACTGGCCCGCTCAATGAAGAAGGCAACCTGGACCTCTTCATCCGGGATATCAGCCTCTCGGACCCGGCAAACCAGGCGCCGATCCGCCTGACCACCCATCCCGGCGCGGATTTCTCCCCGGCCTGGTCGCCGTCGGGACGCCAGGTGGCGTTCATCTCCGATAGCAGCGGCGAATTGGAGGTGTGGCTGGCAGACCTGGACCATATCGGCGACCCATTTGCCAACCTGAGCCGCCGCTCCCAGGCGCCGGACGCGCACCTCGCCTGGTCGCCGGATGGGCGTTACCTGGCCTGGTCGGCCAGCGTGGATGGGGTGCGCCACGTGCTGGCCTGGGATGCACAGGCGCCGCAAAACGGACCCCAGGTGGTCGTTCCCGGCGACTGGCCGGTCTGGGGCGCGGGAGGCAGCCAGTTGATTACCGCCCTGTATACGCCCAACCGCGCTTACCTCTCCGGTTACGCTTTCCCTGAGGATAGCTTGAGCATGGCGCCGATAGCGCTGGATAGCGGGCTCCTCGGGCTGACCTGGGTTCCCGGCCGATTGACCGAGCCGTTGCCCGCCGCCTTTGCCCAGGCTGCGGGGGTCACCCCTGCACCGCTCTGGCAGGCGGCGCTCAGTTCCAGCGAGGGTCTTCCAGAAGGTCGTCGCCGCGTGGTTCCCCTGAGCGAGGTGAACGCCCCTTACGCCTTCCTGCACGACGAAGTGGACGAGTCGTTCTACGCCCTGCGCTCGGCGGTGATTGCCGCTACCGGTTGGGACTTCCTGGCAACCCTGGAAAACGCCTACGTGCCCTTGAGCATGCCCCTCTATCCGGGGATGCTGGACGATTGGCTGTACACCGGCAGGGCGTTTGCAGCCAACCCTGCCCCATTGAACGCCGGCTGGATGATGATTGTGCGCGAAGATTTCGGCGCCGAGACCTACTGGCGCGTTTACCTGCGCGCCCGCCTGCAAGATGGCACCCAAGGCATTCCCCTCAGGCAGCTCCCCTGGGACCTTCACGCCCGCAGCCGCGGCGACCCACGCAGCTACGAGCAGGGGGGCAGCTTGCTGGAGCGCATCCCCGGCGGTTACTGGGTGGATTTCACCCAACTGGCCGCGCAATTCGGCTGGGAGCGGCTTCCGGCGCTCTCGAGCTGGCGCATCGCCTATGCCACCGCCCGCTTCACCGAATTCGTGTCCCCGCAAGGTCTGAGCTGGCAGCCCGCCATGTTGCAGCTCTACCCTCCGGAGGCAGTGGCGACGGTCACCCCCCTGCCGCCGCCCAGCGACACGCCCACCATCACTCCCATTCCCTCGCGCACACCCACCGCCACGCAAACCCTGCGCCCCAGCCCCACGCCCACGGCAACCCCCAACCCGCCCGGGTGAGCCATCGCCTCCATGTCGATGACCGCTCTCCGCTCCGCCGCCTTCTCATCACACAGGCTGAAGCGCCTGGCGCTGGCCCTCGCCTTGCTATGGGTCAGCGGCTGCCAGCCCCCTCCGGCGACACCGCTTCCCGGATCCACCGCCTCAACCACCCCGGAAGGCTTCGTTGCCATCACCCAGGCGCCCGCCGAGACCGGCGAACCAACGTTGGAACAGGCAACCCCGGAAATCCTGACCGCCACGCCTGGCGGTGCAAGCCTGGCGACGCAGGGCCCCTTGCGTTTCGTCTTCCCCACCCAGGCGCCCGAAGCGGTCTCCGCCTGGCGCCCGCCGCTTTACCCAATCCCCTGGGCGCCCACGCCCTTCGACCATTTCTTCTTTTCCCGCCCCATCGCCGCGGACGAGATCA
>JAQUAE010000170.1:2374-5065 GCA_028687395.1 Anaerolineales bacterium
TTCGTCTTCCCCACCCAGGCGCCCGAAGCGGTCTCCGCCTGGCGCCCGCCGCTTTACCCAATCCCCTGGGCGCCCACGCCCTTCGACCATTTCTTCTTTTCCCGCCCCATCGCCGCGGACGAGATCAACTGGCCGCTGGCGAACTATCGCTATGGTGGGATCTTCTTCCGCAACGTGGTGCACACCGGCGTGGATATCCCCGTGAAGACCGGCGCGCCGGTCATCGCCGCCGGGTCAGGACGGGTCAACTGGGCGGGGTACGGGTTGTACCGCGGCCTGGGCGACACGACCGACCCCTATGGGCTGGCCGTGGTGATCCGCCATGGCTTCGGCTATCAAGGCCAGACGCTATTCACCGTTTACGGGCACCTCTCGCGCATCGACGTGACGGTAGGGCAACGCGTGGAGACCGGCGATCAGCTCGGCCTGTCTGGGGCGACCGGCAACGTCACTGGCCCGCACCTGCACTTCGAGGTGCGCATCGGCAGGAACAGCTTCTCCCGCAGCCGCAACCCTGAGCTGTGGCTCTCACCGCCACAGGGATGGGGCGTGCTGGCCGGGCGCATCCTGGACGTCAGCGGCCGGTTCTTGCCCCGCGAGGAAGTGCGCATCCGCTCATCCGATACCGGGCAGCGCTGGGTGGTGATTTCCTACGGCGAAGGCGCCGCCAACCCCGACGCCTACTACCGCGAAAACCTGGTGATTGGCGACCTGCCAGCGGGCAATTATTCGATCTGGCTATTGAAACAAACCACCGAGCACCTCGACCTGCGCATCGAACCCGGCAAGGTCAGCTTCTTCACCTTCCGTCAAGGTTACGGCTTCAACATCCAGCCGCCGCCTACACCCAACGCCGGTTTCCGGCCCCCGGAAGTGGAGGCTACGCCAACGACCGCCCCTTGACATTCAGAACGTTTGTGCTACACTAATCGTATTCGTCTAGAATCAAGGAGTTGACCCGATATGGCGCGTAAAAGCACCCCCCCTCCCGAGTTCGATGAATCCCGCAATATCGCCCTGGGCAAAGCCCTGGATGATATCACCAAACGCTACGGAGACGGCGCAATCATGCGACTTGGCGAAGCCCATCACCTGGAGGTCGAGGCCATCCCGACCGGTTCGTTGTCATTGGACATCGCGCTGGGCATCGGGGGCATCCCCCGCGGGCGCATCACCGAGGTCTACGGCCCCGAAGCCTCCGGCAAGACCACCATTTGCCAGCACATCGTGGCAGAGGCTCAAAAGTTGGGCGGCACCTGCGCCTATATCGATATGGAACACGCCCTGGATCCCAGTTACGCCGCCCGCTGCGGGGTGAACGTCGAGAGCCTGCTGATCTCCCAGCCGGATACCGGCGAACAGGCGCTGGAGATCACCGACACGCTGGTGCGCTCGGGCGCGGTGGAGGTGGTGGTGATCGACTCGGTGGCTGCCCTGGTGCCGCGCGCCGAAATCGAGGGCGACATGGGCGACTCGCCCATGGGCATGCAGGCTCGCCTGATGTCCCAGGCGCTGCGTAAGCTCTCGGGGGCGATCAAACAAACCAACACCGCGGTGATCTTCACCAACCAGTTGCGCCAGAAGATCGGCGTAGTCTACGGCAGCGCCGAGACCACCACCGGGGGCATGGCGCTCAAGTTCTACGCCTCCGTCCGGCTGGACGTACGACGCATCCAAAACATCAAGCTGGGGGCGGAGGTCATTGGCAACCACACCCGGGTGCGCGTCGTGAAGAACAAGGTCGCCCCACCGTTTCGCACCGCCGAGTTCGACATCATGTACAACGAAGGCATCTCCAAGGCTGGCGACATCCTGGACCTGGCCACCGAATTGAACATCATCGAGAAGCGCGGATCGTTCTATTCCTATGGCGAGCAGCGCCTGGGGCAGGGCCGCGAGAACGCCAAGGACTACCTGAACCGCGACCCAGAAATGGCAGGCGAGATCGAGCAGGCTGTGCGCCAGCAGGCGTTCAGCGGGATGCTGCCTCTGCCCTTTGGCGGTGAAGAGGAGGACAGCCTCCCGGAAGAAGAGGCGTAACCCGTAGGCTGGTAGCCACAATGGCGGAAAGAAGGACAATGCGGATCAGGGTTGGAGGGGCCTGGCAGGCATACGCAGCCCTCCTGCTCCTCCTGGCTGCCTGCACCGGGGGCAGAGAGGAAACCCAAGCGCCCCCTTCCAGCTTCTATCTACCTCCCACCCCGTACTATTCCACCGCCCCCTCCCGCCAGGGAACTCCTGCGCAAGCCAAGCGCGCCTCCCCACCTGAACAATCGCCGCTCACCCCTGCCTGCAACTCCAACCTGACCTTCGTGCAGGACCTGAGCATTCCCGACGGCGCCCAGGTGGCGCCCGAGGAGCGGTTGGACAAGGTCTGGGAGGTGGAGAACAGTGGGACGTGCAACTGGGATGAACGCTTCCGGGTCAGGCTGGTTGCCGGACCCGAGCTGGGAGCGCCGCCCGAGAGCGCTCTCTTCCCGGCGCGCAGCGGGGCACGCGCCGCCCTGCGCATGCGCTTCACTGCCCCCGCCGAACCAGGAGCGTATCGCAGCGCCTGGCAGGCCGTCGACCCGCAGGGCAAGCTGTTTGGCGACCTCTTTTTCATCGAGTTCGAGGTCGTCGCCGCGACCGGTCCAATCCCAACGGAATAACCCGCCCGCACCACGATCGGCGACGGTTTGCGATAAACGA
>JAQUAE010000171.1 GCA_028687395.1 Anaerolineales bacterium
TCGATCTTCGCTTTGGGAATATCAAGAACCGAGGCCAAAAACTCGATCAGAGCCGCGTTCGCCTTGCCCTCTACAGGTGGCGCGGTTAGCCTGATCTTGACGGTGCCATCGCTCAGCACACCGCTTATCTCGTTCTTGCGCGCCCGGGGGGTGACACGAATGGCCAAGGCGGCCCCCACGCGCCCATCGTGTAGTCGGAATTTGCGTTTTTCCATGCGTAAATTATAGCCCACCTACAGGCTGAGCAGCAGGTTGATCAGCAGGGTGGCGACAACCTGGATCAGAATCAACAGGATGATCGGGCTGAAATCGAACATTCCGACCAGGGGAACCACGCGGCGTATCGGCGCCAGGAGGGGTTCCACAACCCGGTCGACAGCCTGGCGCACCGGGTGATACGGCGACATGAAATAGGACAGGATGACATGCACCAGCACCAGGAGGGACAACACCTGGGCAAGCACGTTGATGATCGTCACGATGAAGCTCACGTGTTAACCTCCGCCAGGCCTGGGACCCAAGATCGCCTGGCCAATCCTCACCATGGTAGCGCCTTCCTCGATGGCTACCTCGAAATCGGCGCTCATCCCCATCGAGAGCTCGCGCCACTCGACGGAGGGTATCCTGGAGCGCAGAAAGTCACGCAAGCGCACCAGCCGGTGGAAAAATGGCCGGGCGGCTTCGGCTTGGGGCAGGAACGGCGCCATAGTCATCAGCCCCACGATCTCCACGCAGCGCAAGCTGGCGAGCTGTTCGAAGGGCGCCAGTAGATCCTCCCAGCGATCCTCAGCGAAGACCGGAAAGCCGAATTTGGTCTCCTCGCCGCTCACGTTGCACTCGATGAGCGCTTTCACTTTGCAGCCGTACTCCTCGGCAAAGCGCTCCATTCGGGCAGCCAGCTTGAGGCTATCCAAAGAATGCACCCAGGAAAAGTTCTCGACGGCAGCCTTCGCCTTCCGACTCTGGACGTGGCCAATCATGTGCCAGGTTGGGGCGTTTTCTCCACCCAGGGCAGCGATCTTCGCCATCCCCTCCTCCACGTAGTTTTCGCCCAGGTCGGTCGCCCCAGCCTGAATGGCGGCGCGCAGCGTTTCCACGGGATGCCCCTTGGTGACCACGATGAGGCGCACTGCGCCGGGTTCACGTTGCGAGCGCTGGCAAGCCTGGGCTATCTGCGTTTGCACCCGGACGAGGTTGGCATGGATTTGAGTGGCGCCGTTCATCACACCCCAATCGAGATACAAGCAACATATAATGAAATTATTCCAGGCTGATCAGCGCTCCAAAGCGTCCCGTGCGCCCACTTTCCCCACGGTGAGAGTACCACTCACTGGGATTGCAAGCCGTGCAGGTGTTGGCGCACTCGATATGGCGCACGCCGCAGGATTCGAGCTGGAGCTGGTTGGCTTTCCACAAGTCGAAGCGCACCGAGCCATTCGATTCGATCAAGAAGCTGGAGGCGTCGTCGCCAAAGCGGGCCACCACCTGTGCGACGACCTCCTTACCCACTTCGTAATGGTGGGCTGCAATGGAGGGGCCGATTGCCGCCAGCACGTTTTCCGCCCGGCAGCCATAGCGTTCCCGCATGGTTTGAAGCGTGGATTGCACCACCCCCCGGATGGTGCCCAACCAACCGGCGTGAGCAATACCAACCACTTTCTTGATTGGATCGTGAAAGAGGATGGGCACGCAATCCGCAAAACGCATGAACAGGGTCACGCCGGGTTGGTCAGTGAGCATGGCATCCGCTTTGATCATATCATCGCCGGGACGGAATGGGGCCTGTGTGCAAGCCACGCTGTTGCCGTGCACCAGCCAGACGTCGAAGACCGAATCCAGCTCCCTGCTGGCGGTCTGCAAGGCACGCCGGCGATTCTCGCGCACCCGGGAAGGCTCGTCGCCGACCGTGCCGCCCAGGTTCAATTCCGCCCAGGGATGCGGGCTGACGCCACCGAGGCGCGTGAAGACGCGATGCACGATCTGAGGGCTATCGAAGCTCTGGAAGGTGTAATATTGCACCACGTTGGGCTGATGACGTTCCATGAAAGTGTAACTTGACGAGCGCTCTCACTGCACTTCCGAATTCGAAACGCGCAACCGCTTGGCAGCCAAGATGCGGTTCGCTTCGGACATCGTCTCTTCCACCATAGGGATCCCAAACCAGGCAGTCATGAAGCCAAATAGACCGCCAGTGATCAAGCGCAGCACCGGGGTGCTCTCCCGGAAGGGCAAGAAGTTGAAGGGGGATTGGCTGAGCAACTGGCTGAGGCCGTCGATGCCGACCGGCACCAACCCGAGGATGATCCAAACCAACCAATGCAGTGAGCTCAATCGCCGCCTGGTGAGCGAGAAGAGGAAGATAAAGAGCAGGATCGAGAGGTAGATGGCAAGATCCCGCTGGCACAGTGCGACCTTGAAACCGAGGAGGTCACTGCCGACGAACTGGCGCGCCTGCACCAGGCTCTGCGCCTGGTTGTCTTCGCTGATTCCGCTGGCCTCCCCCCAGGTCAACAGTCCGGGAACGCCTACCGCGCTCCTGGGATAAGCGACCTGTTCGCCGAACAAGAAAAAAGAGCGGTAGGCCAGTTGGTGGCAGACGATGCCATAGCCCCGGTAGATCACATTCGCCGGGCCTGTCGCCCCAATCTTCATCAGGACAGGCGCCAGGAAGGGGATGCCGGCATAGAGGATCAAGATCAGGCTGAAGATGGCCAGATAATGACGGGCGAACCAGTAGGAGAATCCGTCGGAACGCGTCCAGCGCTGGGCAACCGCCTGGTTGTATTGATACACCTCTCCACCATAGGTCTCGATCTGCTGCTTCCGGTCAGCAGCGGCGCCCAAGGTCATGCCGAGCTCCTGGCGGTCGAAAGGCGCCTTGAGCTTGTACGGCCCCACCTCGACCACAGGCACCTCGAGCCCGTAAGCCTTGCGCAATTCGGGATTGCTGTCCACGTCGATGACCACCAGGTTGTGGGGATGATCACCCTGCAGGGATTTCAAATCCGCTTCTGCCTGTTCACACAAGTGGCAATCTACCCGGCTGTACAAGATAACGTTGATCATGTGGCCGTTTTCATTCCTAAAAGCTTACAAACCGAAATCAACGAAAAATCCAAAGCGGGAAAGCTGCTCGAAGGTCCCCAGGAAGAGCATGGCGCCGACGATGATCAAGACCACGCCCATGACGACCTCGACGATGCGCATCACCTTGCCATAACGGCGGATGGTGGCAGTCACCCAACCGATTCCCAGGGCTGCCAGCAGGAAGGGGATGGCCAGCCCCGCGGAATAGGCGCTGAGCAGTTGCACGCCGCGCGAGATCGACCCGCCATTCAACGCCAGGGTGAGGATGGCGCCCAGCACCGGCCCGACACACGGAGACCAGCCTGCGGAGAAGAACACACCCATTAAAGCCGAGGAGAGATACCCCCGGTTGCGCTCCGGGTTGGATTGCGGGCGCAGGTCATATTCCAGAAAGGGGATGCGCAGCACGCCGGTCATGTGCAACCCGAAGACGATTACCACGACCCCGCCAATTTTTGCCAGCCAGGTGCGCAGCGGATAGAGCATCCCCCCCAACGCCGAAGCGGTCACGCCCAAGGCGATGAAGACGAGGCTGAAACCGACCACAAAAGCCAGACCATGAGAGAAGGTTTGCCATTTCCGAGAGGGCTGGTCTTCACCAGCCACCACTGAGCGACCACCCAGATAGCCGATGTAGGCTGGTACTAACGAAAAGACGCAGGGCGACAGGAAAGAAGCCAGCCCAGCCAGAAAAGCTAAACCGAGAGTGATATTGGTATAACCCATAAAAGCATATTCCTTGTTAGCAGGCGCAATCAGCCCTCGAGGACGCGCACCTTGGTGGGCGGGATCTCGCTGTCCTTGCTGTACAGGTCGCCCGGGTCATAGAGCACGGGTGGATTGGTCCAGCGGAAGACCCATTTGGCGTCCTCCGGGCGGGCGTTCACGCAGCCGTGGGACATCAACTCGCCGCCGAAATTGTTGTGCCAGAAGGTGGAATGTATGGCCACGCCGTCGCCAGAGAAAAGCGCCGTGTAGGCGATCCCCGGCAGGTCATACCCCGCGCCGGTCGTCCCACCGCTCATGTGCGTGGAGACCTGTTTGCGCCAGATGTTCAGGGTTCCCGTCGGTGTGGAGGAATGCTCAAGAGGCGTGCCATCCGGATCGTAGCGTTTACCAGCCGAAATGCGGCAATAGTACACTTCAGAATTGCCCTCGAAGCAGGAAAGGGTCTGGTACTTCTCTTCCACGTTGATCACCACCAGCTTCTCCTCCACCTCGGGATGAATGGGAGTGATTTCCTCCGGCGTGAGCGGGCGGAAGGCTTCGCCAAGAGCCCACATCAGGTCCCCATACCCGAAGCGTTCGTTCAGCCGGTACCAGACGCGATTTTGCTCATCGGTCTTGATCTGGTCGACCCACAGCACCTGGCTGTAGTACAGGCGAATGGGGAAGCCCCCTGCGGTGCGATATTTGAAGCCCGGGCTGATGGGTTTGTTCTCCAGGACCACATCCACGTAAGGCATGCTCACTTCGACCCACATGCCGGCTCCCAGGCTGGTGTTGGGCAACTGCTTAACCGGTGTATTCGGTTGGTTCCTGACCGGTTGGAGGTCGGATGCCCAAACATAGCCTTCCGGGATTTCCACCCACTGCTGCTTATAGCGGTAAGGATGGACGCCTCTCACCTCGCGCAGCCAGGGGACGACAGTGTCATCGTACAACACCGTTACGGTCTGGGCGCTGACGTCCGGCTTGGCCTTGACTTCGACCATGGTAAACGCCCGGCCGAGCTTCTCGCCTTGGGGAAAGTCGGCCGCGCTGGCTCGTGGCACACAGCGCAGCAGTGCTGCGCCGCCGAGGCCATAAGCGGCAGTTTTCAAGAATTGGCGCCTGGTGATCTTATTCATCGCTGCGTTCATCTGGTCGCTGCTCGACTACTGCTGTCTCAATCCAGCTCACCTCTAACCGAGCGATAAGGATACTAGGAAACAGAATGCCGGTCAATAGCTGGTTTTTTCCATT
>JAQUAE010000172.1 GCA_028687395.1 Anaerolineales bacterium
CTGGCCCACTTGCCGCACCTGGTCGATAATTATCCGCCTGATAACCTGGAGAGGGAATTCGACTTCGCCGATTTTTCAGCCATCAACCTGGCGCTGGAGGAAATGTACGGGCGGCGCGGCGGCCGTGGCCTGGCCCTGCGCGCCGGGAAGGCTACCTTCAACAACGCCCTGAAGAATTTCGGCGCTCTCGCCGGGGTGGCTGATGTGGCTTTCGTCGTCCTACCGCTGCGCGCCAAGATGCGCATCGGCCTGCCGGCGATGGCCAGGATCTTCACCCAAATCAGCGGCCAGCTCTCCACGGTGAAAGAATACGACAACGAATTCATCTACACCATCCACCGCTGCCCGGCGTGCTGGGGGCGCGCCAACGAGGACAAGCCGGTCTGCTTCATCGCCGCCGGCTTGCTCCAGGCAGCGCTGAAGTGGGTCTCCGGGGGAAGTGAATTTCGCGTGGTCGAAACCAGGTGCATTGCCATGGGCGACGAGGGGTGCGCTTTTGTCATCCCCAAGACTCCGCTGAGTTAGGCACGCCCGCCTGTGCAACTGACCGTCGTCACCCCCACATTCAACGAAGCTGACAATCTGCCCAGATTGGCCTCGGCCCTGTTCGCTCTGGACATTCCCGGCTTGAAGCTACTGGTGGTGGATGATAACAGCCCGGACGGCACAGGGCAGGTGGCCGAGGCGCTCTCAAGCCAGTACCCGCACAGGGTGAGCGTGATGCACCGGGCGGGGAAGCTCGGCCTGGGGAGCGCCTACGTGAGCGGCTTCACCCGCGCCCTGAGCGAAGGCGCCGAAGCCGTCGCCCAAATGGACGCCGACTTCTCCCACCCGCCGGAGAAATTGGCCGTCCTGCTGGAAGCCTTGCAGACCTGCGACGTGGCGATGGGCTCCCGCTACGTGCCAGGCGGGGCGGTGGATCACCACTGGCCTTTCTGGCGCAAGGGGCTCTCCGCCTTCGGCAACATCTACGCCCGCATGATCCTGGGCTTGCCAGTGCGCGACGCCACAGGGGGCTTTCGCATGTGGCGCCGGGAAAGCCTGCTGAAAATGCCTCTCCAGGAAGTGCGCTCGAACGGCTACGCTTTTCAGGTCGAAATGGCTTACCTGGCATACCTGCTGGGTTTCAGCTTCCGCGAGGTGCCGTTCTATTTTGCCGACCGCCAGTGGGGGCATTCCAAGATGTCCCTCCAAATCCAGAAGGAAGCTGCGCTGCGCGTCTGGCAACTGCTCTTCGAGTACCGCCATCTAAAGAAATCCGCCCCAGCAGCCAGCCGCTGTGATCCGGGTCAACCAGCCGCGAGGGGCCGAGGGTGAACCAGGCCGCATTGCTATCGCCTCAGATGCGCTCCAATTTTCGCCACCTGTACGCCGATATCTTCTGATACGGCGTGCCGGCTGGCGACCGCCCCGCGCACATGGCCTGGCACAACTGGGTTGCGCCCAGCTCATTCTTGCCCGCCCAGGCGCGCTGCCTGAGTGGCTGCCGCCAGCGCACTCCACTCCTCCAGGCTCAAGGTCTCGGCCCGGCGCTGCGGGTCAATGCCCGCAGCCAGGAGTAAATCACGGGCTTGCTGGGGCGACCAATGCATGCCGCCAGCCAGCGCATTGCGCAACGTTTTGCGCTTCTGGCTGAAGCCGGCCTTCGCCAGGCGAAAGAAGCCCTTCCGCTCGCCCGCCGCCAGGCGCGGCGCGGCGGACACATCCACCCGCACGATGCTCGAATCCACCTGGGGCGCGGGGTAAAAGGCGCCAGCCGGAATATGCGCAGCGATGTGCGGCGTTCCGTAGACCTGGACGCTGAGCGCCAGAAGGCTCATCTCGCCGGCGCTGGCGCAAATGCGCTCGGCCACCTCGCGCTGCACAGTCAGAATCATGCGCCGCGGAGGAGCAGGCGCCTCCAGAAGGTGGCGCAACAAGGCTGAGGTAATGTAATAGGGAATGTTCGCCACGACCAGGTAAGCCGTCATACCGGAAGGTTCAGCCATCAGGCTCAATGGATTCAACCCCAAGATATCCCCCTGCACCAGGTGCAGATTCGGGTAGGGAGATAACACCTCCCGCAAAGGGGGAATGAGCTTTTCGTCCAGCTCCACCGCCACCACGCGCCTGGCGAGCAGGCACAGGTAGCGCGTCAGGCTGCCCAGGCCAGGGCCAATCTCCAGGACCGCCTCACCCGGCGAGATCTCCGCTGCTTCGACGACCCGCTGCAGGGCGAGCGGGTCGACCAGGAAGTTTTGTCCCAGGCGCTTGTCGGGGTGCAGGTGATAGCGGCGCAGGAGTTCAGCGACCGGCAGAGCAGGCAGGATAGGAGCGTGCCCAGACGCCGCTACGGGCAACTGGACTCCTCCTTCTCCGTCGGCCAGGCGCCGGCAATGAAGTCGCTCACGTAATCGCGGATGACGTCGTAATCGGCTTCCATGACGAAGGTGGTGTTCTTCTGCCTGGGATTGTACACTCGTCCGGGGCTGAAGATCTCATCCGGGAGGCTGGTGAACATCAGGTTCTCCCCCTTCAGGTAGGGCAACAGGCAGGCATACTGGCTGATCTGTTCCGGGCTCAGATCGGTGAGCACCGAATCCTGGAAGGCGGCAATCAGCCTGGGCAGTTTGATTAATATGCTGGGGTCTTCCAGCTTCTTGCGCAGCGCGCACATTACCAGGGTCTGGTTGTCCTGGCGGGTGAAGTCATTGTACTTCTTGCGCACCCGGGCGAGGCGCAGCGCCTCTTCGCCGCTCAGGTGGTGTTGCCCCGCGGTGAAGTACCCCAGATCGATGGTCATGGGATCCTCCGAGCGGCCATCCACGTCTTTGGGCAGATGTATGTCGATGCCCCCTACCGCGTCGACGATTTTGACGAAGGTGTTCATGTTGACCGCACCGTAGTGGTCAACGCGCAGGCCAAAGTTCAGGTCGAGGGTGCGCGCCAGCAGGCCCGGCCCGCCTCCGTGCCCCCGGTAATACCCCATCCCCTCGCCGCCATAGAAATAGGCCTGGTTGAGCTTGCCATGGGTGATCCCGTAGTGGTCTTCGATATCGGGGATCTCCACCCACAGATCGCGGGGTATGGAAAGGACAGTGATCTTGGGGGTGATGAAATCCACGCGCGCGACGCGGATGACATCCGCCAGGCCATAAGCATAGTCCTGGCCGCTATCCGCCCCGATACCCAAGATGAAGGCCACCGCTTCGCCGCCGCATAGCGGCTTAGGTGTCGGTGGCGACGTGGGGGAGGGCGTCCTGGCAGCCTGGGTCAGCGTCATCCCCTGGCCGGCAGTCACGGGGAGAGACGCTGTTGGGAGGGGGGAGTTTACCGCCGCCTGCGTCGCAGCAGAGGCGGTGTAGGTAGGTAAGGAAAGGGCCGGCCCGAGCGGCGCGCTCCAGGAGCGCTTGAGCCCCGGAAAGGCCAGTACCCCCAGCGCCACGACCGCCAGGCCAGCCAGGAAAACGACCACGAGAAGAGCTTTGCGTGTAGTGGTATGCATCTTCGCTTAAGTCCAGACGGGTTGGGTCCACGCCAGGCGAGGGTTCACCCAGGCGTGGAGGATTATAACACCCGGCGCACAAGGCTCAATAATCGGCGCGGTATAATCGAAACGCATGTCCGACGATCGCCTCAGCTCGCCCAGGCCCACGCTGCAGCGCCGGGCGCAACTGGGAGGAGCCTATTTCCTGCTCGTGCTCCTGCTGGCCTGGCTCGCCTGGTTCACCAACCACCCGGCTGGCGCCCTGGCCAGCCCTCCAATCCCCGCTCTGGTCTGGCCAGCTTCGGGCGGTAAATGGTTGGGGTTGGCGTTGCTCTACGCCCTGTTGGCGCTGGCCGCCGAACGCTTCCTGCGCGCCTTCCCATTGCCGCGCGGCTGGCGTTATCGCGCCGCGTCCCTGGGCGCCCTTGGGCTGGCCGCGCTGGATTGGGGGATGACAGCAACCGCCTTCAGCTACCCCGTCCCGGCTGCCGGGCTGCTGGCGGGCAGTTGCGGAGCGCTCCTGGGGGGATTGGTCGCCAGCGGATTGAGGGAGGGCGTGTGGGAAAACAACTCGCCTCCCTCCCAGGAAATTCAAGCTGCCGTGTGCGAAGCCCACCGTGCGAATGGCGCTGACGAGCTCCACGACCCGCCCGGTAAGCGCCTCTTCGACCTGTGCCTTGCCGCCGCCGGGCTCCTCTTCCTGGCGCCCATCTGGGGGCTGAGCACATTCTTGATCTGGATCGAAGACCCGGGACCGATTCTCTTCGTGAAAAACTCGACGGGCAGGGGTGGGACGAACTTTCACCAGTTCAAATTCCGCACCATGGTGCGGGGCGCGGAGGAAAACACCGGCCCGGTGCTCTCCGGTGAGGGGGATACACGTGTATTGGCCATCGGTCGCCTGTTGCGCAAGACTGCGCTGGATGAATTACCCCAACTGGTCAACATCCTGCGCGGGGAGATGAGCTTCGTCGGTCCTCGCCCGCAACGCACCGTGCTGGTGCATAGCTACCTGCAGCGCATGCCCGAATACTGCCAGCGCCACCGCGTGCGCCCCGGCCTGGCGGGTTTAGCCCAGGTAGCTGGAGACTATTATCTCACCCCGCGCCAGAAACTGCGCTTCGACCGCCTGTACCTGCAACATGCCAGCCTGGGTTTCGACCTCAAGCTGCTCCTGCTCGCCTGCCTGGTCACCTTCGGATACCGTTGGAAAAAAGGCTGGAATGGGCGCCTGCCACGGCGCCTCCTGCGCCTGGGCAGCCCAGCGCGGTGAGCCTGATTTCAATCACCCCTTTTCATCACCGCCCACGCCCCCCACAAGATCAAGCTGACCACCAGCGCATTGAGCGCCTGGCCGAGTATCGTCCCGTAGACGCCCCAGCGCTGAATAGCCCAGATGCCGACGGTGAACATGGTGATGATCGCCGCCAGGTTGGCAATAAAGATCGGTTGAGAGTGACGCACGGCTTTGAGCGCGGTCTGCAGGGGCCAGTAGGCAAACCAGAGCAGGTAGAAGAGGGCCATCAGCACCACGCCAGCGCTGTAACTCACGTAAGTTTCACCATACAGGAGGCGCAGCACCTCTT
>JAQUAE010000173.1 GCA_028687395.1 Anaerolineales bacterium
TATCATTATCTAATTTCAAGCCTCCCTTGAGTAGTGAATTCTGTCATCTATGCCGTGTACAAACATCCTTTATCCTCCCGCACCCTCCCTGAGGCGCAGCCGGCGCCTCACGGGGCAGGGCTGGGGGTGACGCGCACGCCAGGCAGGGCGGATTGGATGGCCGTATAGGCCGCCTCCAACGCGGCGCGCGGAGCAACTCCCTGGAAGAGCACCGACTGGATGGCCACCTCCAGGTAAGTGGTGTACAGGCTCATCTCCGGCAGCGAGGAATACGCTGCGCCATCTCCCAAGGCGACCATGGCCTGGGCGATGAAGGGATTGCCAATCAAATCGATGGCGCCAACCTGCGGGTCAGCGCTGATGGCTGGGATGAAGTTGACGTCGGCGAGTGCCTTCTGCGATTCCGGGGAGAGCATCCAGGCCACGAAGAGGCGTGAAGCCCGCTCGCTCTCCTCTACGGCGCGGGGCGTCATGTAGATGCACTCGGCCTGCACGAATCCGGAAAGGTGACCCCCGTCCTGCGCCGGCCAGGGGTCGATCGCCAGATTGAGCGGGTCGATGGCGTCGGCCAGGTCGAACAGGTTCCAGGTGCCGTCGATGATAAAACCGGCACGGCCTTCGCGGAACAGCTTCAGGTCGTTGTCGGTCATGTACTCCGTGGGACCGATTTCCTCGAAGGACTTGAGCAGCTCCAGCCAGGCGACGGCGGCGCGGTAATCCTCCTCCTGGAAGGCGGGGTCGCCCTCGGGGGTGAGCAGCTTGCCGCCCAGTCCGTACAGGTGCCCGGCGGAGTAGAAGAAGCTGCGTTCCAGCACGGCGCCGATAGCTTCACCCTTGGCGGGATTGTGCGCCAGCCGCTTGAGGTCCTGGAAGGTGGTCGGTGAGCTGGGGATGAGGCTGGTGTTGCGGTAGAGCACCACCCCTTTGAGGTGCAGCGGCAGGCTGATTTGCGCCGCCCGGTAGCTCGCCGCTTCGAGGGCTGCCGGATTAAGCGTGGCGAGCAGCTCGCCGCTAAAGGCGCCGCTCAGGTCGAGCACGAAGCCGCGATCGTACAGCGCTGGCCCCCATTCTGCGGGCGCGAACAGGATCGCCGGGTCGGCTTTCTCCGCTGCGGCAGCTTCGAAGCTGCCCTGCAGGTCGTCCATAGGGACGTAGGTGACGTCGAACTGGACGTCTGGGTGCTCAACTTGAAAGGCAGCGATGCGCCGGTACAAGGCGCTGCGTTCGAACTCCTCCCAGGCGTGCCACACGGTGACGGTGCCGGCGACCACGTCCGGGGTTGGGGTGGGTGCAGGGGTGGGGTTTGGGGTGGGTTGCTCCGTCCGGGTAGGCGTGGAGGCCACCTGGGGCTCCCCCGGAGCGCAGGCTGCCAATAACGCCAGGCAGAGAATCAATAATGTGCTTCCAGGATGGATTAGACGACCCCCAGTCAGCGAGTGATGGTTGCTGTGCGGGTTCATTTCCGGGGTTTATTATCCCATCAAGTTTGGGGTAAAGCAAGCGTATTGGGTTGGGTGGCAAGCAGAAGTCGCCGGCCGACACAGGCGTGGACTCTTCCGTTATAATCACGCCATGTCACACCCACACCGCCTGGCGGGCGTCTACGCAGCCGCCATCACCCCCACCCGACCGGACTTCTCACCGGAGCTCGCTGTGGTGGCGCCATTCCTGGAATTCCTGGCCGGGCGCGGCTGCCACGGCGCCCTGCTGATGGGCACTACCGGCGAGGGGCCATCCTTCTCCCCTCGGGAAAGGCTGGATGTGCTGCGCGCCGCGCTGCCCATCCGGGCGAATCACCCGGGCTTCCGCCTGCTGCTGGGCACGGGGACTCCCAGCCTGGAGGAAACCATCGCCTTGACGCGGGCTGCCTTCGAGCTGGGCGTGGATGGCGTCGTGGTTCTGCCGCCATATTACTACAAGAAGCCCAGCGACGCGGGGCTCTTCGCCTGGTTCAGCCAGGTGCTCGAGCACGCCGTGCCGGCTGGCGGGGTGCTACTGGGCTATCACATCCCACACCTGACCGGCGTGCCGTTCTCCCTCGATTTGCTGGAGCGCTTGAAGATCGCCTTCCCGGATAAGTTCTGCGGCTTGAAAGATTCATCTGGTGACGCAAACCACGGCCGCGCCCTGGGGGAGCGTTTCGGAGAAGCGCTGGTCGTCTTCACTGGCAACGACCGCCTGCTCAGCCAGGCGCTCAGTCATGGGGCTGCCGGCTGCATCACTGCCATGGGCAACCTGCTCTCCCCCTATTTACGCCGCGTGTGGGAGGCCGATCAGTGCGGCGAGGCGGACGAAACGACGCAAGCCACATTGGACGCGGCCAGGAGTGCCTTCGACTCCTACCCGCCTGCCCCGGCGCTGGTCAAGGCGCTGCTGGCGCTGAAGGGCTATTTCCCCGCCTGGAGCGTGCGCCCACCGCTGCTCCCCATCCCAGCCGAGCAAATCCAGGCGGCACTCGCGGAGCTCACCGCCGTCGCCGATGTCTGAAGCGCCCGATTCCTCCGCCCAGATACGCTTCCTGCTCACCAGTCTGGCCATCCTGGTTATCTTCATTTTGACGTTAGTGGTCATCCTGGCTGCTTACCCCAGCGTGCTGGCGCCGCCGCCAAGCCTCACCCCGACCATCACGCGCACCCGCACGGCCACGGCCACCTTCACCCACACGCCGAGCATCACCCCCAGCCCAACGGTGACGCACACCCCGCGCCCGACCTTCACCCCGAGCATCACACCCACCCCAAGCGACACGCCCACGCCCAGCGTCACCCCCACTCCGACCGGCCCGCCTACCCTCACCCCCGCCGCACCGTACCCGGGAGAGGGCAGTTACACGCTGTACGAGTGGACCCCCGAGCGTGCCGACGCCCTGGTCGAGCTGCTGAATTACTACCCCAACACGCTGCTGCCCTCGGCGCGCGGCGCAGACGACTCTAATTACAACGCCGCTTTCGCCTTCTCCGCCTTTGCCGCACGGGAGGCCTTATTGCGCTTCCCCGACGCTCCCCAGGCTCCCGAGTGGCAGCGCGAGCTGGCTTACAGCCTGGCTCGCGCCGGGGACCCTGAAGCCGCCGGCCTTTACGCTCAGGTCATCGCCCAGGCTCTGAACAGCGGCGCGGCGCGCCTGGAGGACCTGCCTGTCTGGTTCCACGCGCAGGAAGTGCGGCTGGCGCTATACATCACCCCCCTGCCCGCCCCTCCTGACTTCTTGAGCAACCACCTGGTGGAGATCGAGGGCCCAGGAAGCGCCTTCGTCCTGCTGCTGGAGAGCACCAGCGCCTTCCAGGCTTACCCGCTTAGCCTGCACTTCGACTTCACAGCCCCTCGGCAGGACAGCGATACCGGCACGCAGACGCCGACGCCTGCGGTGGCACCTCCCCCGGCAGCCGATTTCGAAGCCCTCTCGAGCGACCTGACTGGCGACGGTATAGAAGAAATCATCATCTACCAGACCAACCCCGAGCAGGTGAGGTGGCTCTGCCTGCCGCGCGTCTTCGCTGTGGCAGAGCTGCCGCCGCGTGAGCTGTCCTTCGACCCGGCCAGCGCACCCTTCGAGATCGGCATCGAGTACACCAACCGCTGGAAAGCGCAGACGGGAGCAGCGGGGCTACAGGAGTTGGTCTTCCAGGCCAGCGTCTTTCCCACCTGCCCGGCGGAGCTGGAGCTGCGTTACCGCTGGGACGGCGAAGCCCTCCAACCAGTAGGGCGCACCTACGCCTTGAGACCCCACTTGAGCACCTTGAGCTACTGCGAGTTTATCCTCGAGCACGCCGCCGATTTCTGGGGTCCGCAGGCAACCATCCCCATCATCGAGACCTTGTTGCCCAAGTGGCCGCCGGCGCGGGACGTGGGAGGCAAGCTCTTCCCGCTGGATGCAGGTGACGAGCTGCGCTACCGCCTGGGGATCTCGCAAGCGCTGCTCGACCAGACGGAAGCTGCTCGAGAGAGCATGCAGGAAATTGTCGCTAAGCCTGCCATCCCAGCCAGCCGTTGGGTCGAACCCGCCAGGCAATTTCTGCAGGCCTACCAGAAGCCGGACGACATCTACCGCGCCTGCGTGGCAGCCCAATTCTGCCAGCCCTGGCGCGCCGTCCAGGGCCTCTACGCCCGCCTGGATAGCAGTGAGCTTCCCCAGGCAATTCCGAGCGCCTGGCAGGCGGGGCTCAGCCTGCGTTCATCAGGGGTCTTCGATTTCGATGGGGACGGCGAGCGGGATTCCTGGTTTGCCGTGCGCCACCGCGCGGGGGAGAAACTGGAGTTCTGGATGTTGCTGGCGTACCAGGAACGCATCGCCGCCGTGCGGCTCGGGCCGCTGGATAACAACGCCATGCAGCTTAGCTATTACGACGAGGAACAGTCGCCGCCGGTAGTGCTCTTGAACGATGAGCTGGCTTTCCAGGTGGCGCGCACGCCGCGTACGCGCCAGCCTTATGTGACTCCCTACGAGCTGCCTCTCGGCTTTCCGGATCGCTTTCGCCTACCCTTGCAGGATTTGACCTCCCGGCTGCTGGCTGGTGAGGATGCCAATACTATCCGCATTGCGCTGATCGCCCTGCAAAAATACCCCGGCTTGCTCTGCCGGGCAACCTGGTCGTGCGATTCATATTACTATCTGTTAGGGTTGGCTTCCGAGCTCGCCGGAAAAGAGAAGGAAGCCGTCACCACCTACGTGCGTTTGTGGTGGGATTACACCAAGAGTCCCTACACCACGATGGCGCGGCTGAAATTGCGCTCCTTGATCAAGCCCACCGCCACACCCACCATGACGGCCACGCCCACGGTTACCACCACACCCACCATCACCCCACAGGTGACCTTGCTTCCAACCGTCAGAGCGGCAACACCCACCTGGCCCTTCCCCGGCATCCCCACGCCCACCCGGGGAGGCACCATCCCCACCGCCACCAGCCCAGGCGCCTACCCCGGCCCGATGTACACACCGCCGCCAACCTACAATCCCTACCCCTGATCAGTGAGGTCACATGCCCTACGCAACCGCCACCTGGCGAGTGATCC
>JAQUAE010000174.1 GCA_028687395.1 Anaerolineales bacterium
GGAAGCCCAGCTCCCAGGCGCCCTGATCGTTCGCCCGCGGCCAGACGGCGATCAGGCCGTTGTTCGGCCGCCCGGTGTGGTGCGTAGCGATCAGCAGGTTGGCGCAGGCTTGCGCCAACGGTTGGGAACCCTGCAAGCCGAGGCCTTCGCTGCCGTAGAACACCACGGCGTTCTGCGCCTGGGTAATAGCTTTTGCGGCAACCTGCAGCTCCGGGTTGCGGGCAAGTTCCTGAACGCCTTCGGGCAGGCTGGGGCGCTTGGCGGAGAGAGCATTCAGCATGGCCAGCACCGCAGCGGCCTCAGATCCATAGGGGTAGCGCAGGATGTGGCGGGCGTAGCGTTCGGTCTTGGTCGGGCGCGGATTGGCGACGATCAGCGTGGCGCTACGCTCGGCGGCTTGCTTGACGCGCAGCCACCAGATGGGCGCCTCCTCCTCCAGGTCGCTGGCCACCACCAGGATGGCGGTCTCCGCGCCCATTTCGGCGAAGCTCGTCCCCTGCCCAACCCCCACCTGGGATACCAGGTCGCCCCCGGCCATGTGGGTGTACAGCGCCGTCTTGCCGCCGAGCCCCTGGGTGAGCCGTCGCAGGTTGAAGAGGTCCTCGTTGGAGAGCCGGCCGCTGGCCAGGGTCAGCAAGCCTTCGCCGGCCTGGCGGAAGTGAGACGCCACCAGCTCCAGCGCCGCGTCCCACTCGACGGGCACGTACTGCCCCTCCTTGCGCACCAGGGGCTGGGTCAGGCGCTCCTTGTCCTCGGTGTACTGGTAGGCCATGCGCCCCTTGTCGCACAACCAGATTTCATTCACCCACTCATTCTGGCGCGGCATCACGCGCTTGATCACCCAACCGCCGCCGGAAGCGCCCTCGCGGCGGGTGTTCAGGGTGGTGTTGCAGCCCACCGGGCAGTGCGGGCAAATGGACGCCGCAGCGTTCAGCTCCCAGGGACGCGCCCCAAAGCGAAAATCCGCCGTGGTTAAGGCGCCCACCGGACAAATATCGGTGGTGTTACCGGAGAAGTACGAGTTGAAGCCCGGTTCGGAGTGGGAAACGATTTGCATTGCGCGGCCACGTTGGGTAAAGGCCAGTACCGGGTCATCGACGATCTCATCCTGGAAGCGCACGCAGCGGGCGCAGAAGATGCAGCGCTCGCGGTCGAGGATGATCAGCTCGCCCAGCGGCACCTGCTTGGCCAGGTGCATCTTTTCTTCGTAACGAAAGCGCGATTCGCCCGGACCGTAGCGCATGGTCAGGTTTTGCAGCGGGCACTCGCCGCCCTTATCGCAGACGGGGCAATCCAAGGGGTGCGAGGTGAGCAGGAACTCCAGGATGTCGTCCTGCCCCTCCTTGACCTTCTCGGAGGCGCCCAGCACCACCATCCCCTCCGAAACCGGTGTGGTGCAAGCGGTCTCCAGCTTGGGGCCGAACTGGATCTTTGGGGTGCCATCCTCGCCGCGCATGACCTCGCCCGTGGCGCGGTCAACCTGTGGGCGACCCGCCTCCACCAGGCACATACGGCACATCCCCACCGGCTCCATCTTGGGATGGTAGCAAAACACCGGGATATCGATGCCCACCTTCCTGGCCGCATCCACGATCAAGGTGCCTTCCGGCACGCTCACCGTGAGCCCATCAATCGTTAACGTCACCATTTTGCTCATTACGCAGTCTCCACGAGGCGAGAGGGCGCCTTTACGCGACTCTCGAAATCCGCCCGGAAGCGGTCGATCCCCGATAGCACCGCTTCGATAGAAAACTCACCCAGCGCGCACAGGCACTTGCCCTTCATCTGGTTGGCCACCTCGCGCAACAGCTCCACGTCATCCCACTTCGCCTCGCCGCTGGCGATGCGATCGGTGAGGCGCATCATCCAGAAGGTGCCTTCCCGGCAGGGGGTGCACTTGCCACACGACTCGTGCTTGAAGAAGTGCACCGTCTTGTTGATCAACCAGTCGATGCTGACCGTCTCATCGATGACGATTACCGAGGCCGAACCGAGCTGAGCGCCCAGCGCTGGCACGCTCTCGTAATCCATGGGCGTATCCAGGGCTCTCTCGTCTGCCACGATCAGCGCCGAAGAAGCCCCTGCCGCCATGATGGCTTTGATCTGCTTATCCTTGGGGATGCCGCCGCCATGTTCGAAGATCAGCTCGCGGAAGGTGGTGCCCAAGGGCAGCTCATAATTGCCCGGCCGGTTGACTCGCCCCGACAGGCTGAAGACCTTGACGCCGGGGCTTTTTTCGGTGCCCATCGTGCGGTACCACGCCGCACCGCGCTCCAGGATCAAGGGCAGGTTGGTCAGCGTCTCGACGTTGTTGACCACGGTGGGCTTGCCGAACAAGCCGTAGGAGGGCGGGAACGGCGGGCGCAGGCGGGGCTGCCCGAGCTTGCCCTCGATCGATTCGAGCAGCGCGGTCTCCTCGCCGCAAATGTACGCCCCGGCGCCCAGATGGGTGTACAGGCGCAGGGAATACTGGCTGCCAAACAACCTGTCGCCCAACAATCCGGCGCTTTCCATCTCGGCGATGCGCTGGTCGAGCTGGTGAGCGAGCTGCCAAAACTCGCCGCGCAGGTAAATGTAAGCCGCCTGAGCGCCCACAGCATAGGCGGCAATCGCCACCCCCTCCAGGAATTGGAAGGGGTTGTTTTCCATGATCTCGCGGTCCTTGAATGTGCCCGGCTCGGATTCGTCGGCGTTGGCGACTACATAATGCGGCCAGCTATTCTTATCCATGAAGGACCACTTCATGCCGGTGGGGAAACCGGCGCCGCCGCGGCCGCGCAAGCCGGAAGCCTTGACCACCTCGGTGACCTCCTCCGGCTTCATCGACGCCACGCACTGGCGAAAGGCTTTGAACCCGCCTTGATTTTGGTAGACTTCGAGCTGGTCAAGGCCGGGGATATCCCGGTGGCGCAGGAGGACGTATTTGCTCTGGGTTGCCTTGTTCTTTGGGGCTTTGCCTACCGCCATATCCACCCGCCTTTACTTCTTGTCTGCATCCTGAGATGACCGGGCGTCCTTGCGCCAGGACTCGACCAGCGCCATGGCGCTCTCCACGCTCTGGTTCTCGTGGTAGGACAGTCCCTCGCCGGTTTGCACCTGGAATACGGGCGCCTTGTCGCAGCCAGCCAGGCACATCACGCTCTCGACCGTCACCAGGCCATCCGCGGTGGTCTCACCCACCCGGATGCCCAGGTTGTCGCACAGCTTGTCGAGGAACTCCTGCGCCCCGCGCAGGGCGCAGGGCAGGTCGTTGCACACCTGGATGCGGCGCTTGCCGCCAGGCTGGTCGTAGTACAGCGTGTAGAACCCCACGATGGAGGCCACGTCGGTGACCGAGATGCTGAGCAGCTCGGCAATCTCATTCATCGTGCCCTTGGTGACGAAACCCTCCTGGCGCTGCGCCAGGTAGAGCAGGGGCATCACCGCGGCGCGGGCCTGCTCAACGGGGTATTTGGACAGGATTGCCTGGATCTCAGCGGGATACTTTTCTTGAAGGGTGCTCACCGGTCCACATCTCCCAAAACGATGTCAATGGTACCAATCAAGGCAACCAGGTCTGCCACCAGGTGGCCGCGCGCCAGCATGGGCAAGATTTGCAGGTTAGCGAAGGACGGCGCGCGCCAGTGGACGCGGTATGGCTTGGGGCCGCCGTCGCCCTCCAGGTATACGCCCAGCTCGCCGCGCGGCGATTCGACCGCCACGTACACCGACCCCTTGGGCGCGTTGAAGCCCTCAGTCCATAGCTTGAAGTGATGGATGAGCGCTTCCATGCTCACCCCAATCTCCGCCCGCGGGGGCGGGACGTACTTACGATTGTTGCTGCGCACTGGGCCGAAGGGCATCTTCTCCAGCGCCTGCTGCACGATGCGCACGGATTGGCGCAATTCCTCCATGCGCACCACGTAACGACCGTAGGTATCCCCATCGTCGCGCGTGGGAACGTCGAAGTCGAACAGGTCATAGCTGGAGTAGGGCTGCGCCTTGCGCAGGTCGTGAGCGATTCCGGAAGCGCGCAGGCTGGGTCCGGTCACGCCCCAGCGAATCGCGTCTTGCGGGGTGAGCACGCCGATGCCGCGCGTGCGCTCCAGGAAGAGTGGGTTCTTGGTCAATAAGGCTTCATATTCATCGATGCGCCGGGGGAAGATGCACAGGAACTGGCGCACGGCTTCCTCGAACTCGACCGGCACGTCCCGCCACAGCCCGCCAGGGCGAAAATAGGTGGTCATCATGCGCTGCCCGCTGACCATCTCGAAGATATCCAGGATGATCTCGCGCTCGCGGAAGCAGTACAGAAAGACGGACATGGCGGCCAGGTCGAGGGCGTGGGTGCCCAACCAGACCAGGTGCGAGGCGATGCGTTGCAGCTCAGTGAGCAACACACGAATCACCTGGGCGCGGGGCGGCACATCCAAGTCGAGCAGCTTTTCCATGGCCATGCAGTACACCAGGTTGTTGCCCAGGTTGTTGAGATAATCCAGCCGGTCGGTCATGACGATGGATTTCTCGTAGGGCTTGGCTTCCATGTTCTTCTCGATGCCGGTGTGCAGGAAGCCGATGTCGGGAATGCAATTGATCACCGTCTCCCCATCCAGCTCGAGCAGCAGGCGCAGCACGCCGTGCGTGCTGGGGTGCTGGGGACCCATATTGAGCAGGACGGTCTTGCCCTCGAACGCCTGCCCGCTCACCAGGTGGCCCATGCCATCCAGCGTGGCTTCATTGATTTGAGCTTGATCGATATCCGTCATAACGATCCCAATCTACGCGCGCCGCAGTGAGGCGGGGGTGAGGTACCCCCTTCACTCCTCGACGTAGGGCTTGCGTCCGTCGATCTCATCGAAGTTGAAGGAGAACATCACCTCTTCGTACCCCAGCGGGAAATCCTTGCGCAGGGGGTGCCCCTCCCAATCGTGCGGCATCAGGATGCGGCGCAGGTCGGAGTGATTCTCGAAGCGAATGCCGAACATGTCCCAGATCTCGCGCTCGTACCAGTTGG
>JAQUAE010000175.1 GCA_028687395.1 Anaerolineales bacterium
CTGCCGTATGTCTCCGCCGACGCCAGCGGGCCCAAGCACCTGCAAATGAAGCTGAGCCGGGCGCGTTTCGAACAATTGACCGAGGACCTCGTCGAGCGCCTGCGCGGGCCGTTCAACGCCGCGCTGAGGGACGCTGGCCTGAAAGCCAGCGAGATCCACGAAGTGGTGCTGGTGGGAGGCGCCACGCGCATGCCCATGGTTCAAGAACTGGTGCGCTCCCTGACCAACAAGGAGCCGCATAAAGGCGTCAACCCCGATGAGGTCGTGGCCGTCGGCGCAGCCATTCAGGGCGGCGTATTGGGTGGCGAGGTCAAGGACGTGCTCCTGCTGGACGTCACCCCGCTCTCCCTGGGGCTGGAGACACTGGGAGGCGTCATGACCACGCTCATCGAGCGCAACACCACCATCCCGGTGCGCAAGACGGAGGTCTTCTCCACCGCCGAGGACAACCAGACCGCGGTTGATATCCACGTCCTGCAAGGCGAACGGCCGATGGCCAACGACAACATGAGCCTGGGGCGCTTCCGGCTGGAAGGTATTCCCTCTGCGCCGCGCGGCATACCCCAAGTTGAGGTCACCTTCGACATCGACGCCAACGGCATCATGAACGTGACCGCCAAGGACAAAGCCACCGGCAAGGAGCAGAAAGTAACCATCACTGCCTCCACCAACCTGGCCAAGGAAGACATCGAGCGCATGGTGCAGCAAGCGCGCGAGCACGAGGCTGACGACCGCCGCCGGCGGGAGCTGGCCGAGGCCCGCAACACGGCCGACAGTCTGGCTTACCAGACGGAAAAAGCCCTGCGCGAGCTGGGCGACAAGGTGCCGGGCGATGAGCGCCAGCGGATCGAGCAGCAGGTCGTTGACCTGCGTGAGGCCCTCAAGGGCGAGGACGCGGCGCGCATCAAGCGCTTGAGCGAGGAGCTGCAAAACGCCTTCCACGCCCTGAGCCAGCAGATGTACGCCCAGCAGGCCCCGGGTGGGGCCGCCTCAGGTGGGGATGGGCACTCACCAGGTCCTGAAGACGAGGGCGAGGTGGTCGAGGGTGAATTTCGCGAAGCTTGATCCCCTCCGCCAGGGCAAGGTGGGAGCGCCACGACCCCGCTGATTATAGAAAAGAACGATCCCCGTGCAGGCAAGCTGCGCGGGGATCGCTGTTTTTCTGGGAGGGGGTTGCTTAGTTGCCGGTACGCACTTTGTTCTTCAGCGTGCGCGTCAGAATCTGCTCGATCTCGTTATCGGCGGTTGAGCCCTTCGCCTTGCTGCGCGGTTTGGCCGCCGTGATCTTGGCGTTGGAGCGTTCCATCGCTTCGCGTAGGGCAATTTCCATGGCAGTGGGTACCGGGGCTTCCTTGACCTCGGGGGTCTCTTTTTCGGCAGCTGGCTTGCCCGGCTTTTTGGGCTTTTCCTCCAGCGCCTTCATACTCAGCTTGATCTGCTTCTTGCGCCGGTTCACTTCCAACACCTGGACTTCCACATCATCACCCTCGTGCAGAATATCGCCGGGTGACTTGATGTAGCCGTGGGTCATCTCGCTGACGTGCACCAGGCCCGGCCTTTCGGCGCCGATCTCGACGAAGGCGCCAAACTTCTCCAACCGCGAGACTTTCCCCTGCACCACCATCCCTTTGGTGATCTCGCGCCACTCCAGGTTCAACGGCTCCACCATGGTCAGCTCGATGCGGTCTTTCTTGGGATCGACTCGCCGCACCCAGACCTCCACGGTCTGCCCGACCTTGACCACGTCTTCGACGCGGTTGGTGGGTTCGGCCTGCAATTGTGAGATGTGTATCACTCCCGGCGTCCCCAATCCAATATCGACGATCGCACCCGCCAAGGTCGTTTTCACCACCGTACCGGTAAATTTAGTCTTTCTTTTAAGGTCAGCGAGGGAAACACTTCCTGTGCTTTCCTGGGCAACACTTGCATTCGTGTCCATAACGCTATCTCCAACGTGATTGATTTTCCAACTGCCGTGTCAGGCAAGGTTCGGCATTGTTAAGTCGCGTTTATGAAGAAATAAGGTTTTCATCCGCGAAACTGGATTATACCCCCGGGTGAGATAAATGTCAAAAAATTGGCCGTGAAAACTGGCCATGATTGCGCTCGGTCACATCCTCGCCTCCCTTTCAGCTTGACCCCCTCTCCGAACGCCTGTAGAATATGAATGAGCTCGCGCCTTCGGCGAGCTCGCCAGGGTGGTCCATTTCTATGTTGCGCAGAGCTTTCCCGCCGCTCGCCGCCTGTGCGCTGGGCTGCTTGGGGGCGTGCCTCCTCCTGGGTTTCATGTCTGCATTATCGCTGTTCCCGGCGCGCTCCAACGAGCTGCGCGCCAGCGCGCTGGGCGACATGGCCTTCCCCCTCACCATCTGCGCGGTGCAGGGGGATAGCTTTGAATCGCCTTACCTCAGCCAAACAGTGAGCCTTGAAGGCGTGGTGACTGCCGATTTCGACCAGACCGGTAAGCATGGCTTCTTCATGCAACAGCAGGACTGCGACACCGACACCGACACCTCTGACGGGATTTACGTCTACCTGGGCGCCGTGCAGCAGCAGGTGGTGAGCCCCGGCGATGCCGTAATGGTGGAGGGCGTGGTGCAGGAGTATTACGGCAAGACGGAGCTGAGCTCTTCGCCGCTCAGCGTCACCCTGCTCTCCAGCGGTAACCCGCTTCCCCCAGCGTTGGAACTCGCTCCACCCTTTCCGCTGTTTTCCGCTCTGTGGTACTTCGAAACCCTGGAGGGCATGCGTGTCTCCCTGGGTGACGCCCGGGTGGTAGGCCCAACGGACTCGTCCGGCGAGAGCTGGGCTGTGCGCAGCGACCTGGGCCTGGAGCGCGTCTTCAGCGACGATGCGCTAGGCGTGGGCGAGGTCATCTGCGTTGGCGATGGTGGCGCCTATCGCTTCGACCCGCCGGTCAAAACGGGCGACCAGGTTCAAGGGCTTGGCGGCGTTCTGGACTACGCCTTCGGCAGCTACTGCGTGCAATTGCTTGACCAGCCTGTCATAACCCCGACCCTGCCAGCCCTGCCCCCGCCTCTCCCCACACCTCCAGTTGGCGTCCTGACCCTGACGCTGGCTTCGCTCAATCTGCACAACCTCTTCGATACCGCCGACGACCCCCTGACCGACGACGTCCGACTGACCGCCCCGGCTTACCAACGCCGGCTGCACAAGCACGCTCTGGCTATTCATGCCCTGCTGGCCGAGCCAGACGTGATTGGCGTGCAGGAGGTCGAGAACCTGGGCGTGCTGCAAGACCTGGTCAGCCAGTCTGAGCTGGAGGCGGATTATGGCGTCGTTTGGCAGGATGGGCCGGATCAGCGCGGCCAGGACGTGGCCTTGCTCTACCGCCGCGACCGCCTGCGCGTGCTGGAGGTCCGCGCCCGCCAGGGGTGCACCACTCTGGTGGATGGCCTGGGACCGGATGGAAGCGGCGAGGTGCGCGACCCGAAAAACGGGCTGACCTGCGATTCCGATGGGGATGGCAGCCTGGATGGCAACCGGCTCTTCTCTCGCCCGCCCCTGGTCGTGCGCCTGGAGTTATGCGTTCCGGATTGCCTGTTCAGCGCTGGAGAGGCACCGGCGGGCAAGGCGTTTCAGGTGATTGTCAACCATTGGAAGTCGAAGGTCGAAGATACGCCCTGGAACGCGTACACGCTGCCGCGGCGGCTCGAGCAGGCGGCCTTCGTCGCCGAATTGGTGGGCGAGATCCGCGCCAGCGCGCCCGAAGACGACCTGTTCGTCGTCGGCGACCTGAACGATTTCCCTGATTCGCAACCGCTCACGCTGCTCAAGCAGGCCGGGCTGCTCGACCTGGTCGCCCAGGTGGAGAAATCACAACGCTATACCTATAATTATCAAGGGATATCGCAGGTGCTGGACTACATCCTGGTGTTCCCCGGCCGGACCTGGATGCTGGAAGGGATCCAGGTGCGGCATTACAACGCCGATTACCCCGCCGGGCTTGCCAGCCTGGAGAACGACCCTGCCCGCAGCTCGGACCACGACCCGCCGCTGGCGCGCTGGGTGCTGGCTGGCTATTACCTCAGCCTGCCGCTGGTGTTCAGGTGACGCCCGGCTGGTGGCGCTCCCGAGGGGGAGAGGTCGGGGATGGGGCAAGAAAAATCCGGCGTCACGCGGGCGCCGGACGTTACTTATGTGTAGGGGCGGCTCATCTAGGCAGCCAGCCCGGGCACCTGGCGGATGACCATCACCACCTTGCCCTGGATCTCCACGGTCGAGGGGTCTTTGACGTAGATCGGTGAGAGGGTGGGGTTGGCGGGCTGCAGGCGCACCTGGCCGTTTTCCAGGTAGAAGTACTTGAGCGTGGTTTCTTCCCGGTCTGCCAGCCACACGGCAACCATTTCACCGTTACGCGCTTCGTGGGCGCGCTTCATGATGACGATATCCCCGTCGTTCACCATGGCGTCAATCATCGAGTCCCCCTGCACTTCCAGGGCGAACAGGTCGTCCACGCCCTTCTCGTGGCGGGGCAGCATGCTGCGCGCCACCTCTACCATGCTTTCCGAGTCGTAATAGGAGAAGTCCGTCGTGGGCATGGGCACCGGCTCGGAGGCGAAGATCGGCCCCACGATGGGGATGCGCAGGACATCCTCGATGGCCTGGCGCGCGCCTCGCAGTGACTGCCGGGCGGCGCTCAGCGCCGGCGACAGCCCCGCTTCGGAGAGCGGCTTCACCAGGCGGATGCCGCGCGAGACGCGGTCATCGCGCTCGATGTACCTCATCTCCTGGAGCTGATCCAGGTAGTAGTTGACCACCGAAGTGGAGGAGATGCCCGTTTTTTCGCAGATCTCGCGGATGGAGGGCGGGTAGCCGGCCTGGGATTGATAGCGCTCCAGCACTTCCAGAATCCGCTTCTGCCGCTCGCTCAGACCTTTTGCGCGCTTTCTGGCCATCATAGTCCTCTCTCCCATCGTCGAACAAGACAAATACTGTAGAAGTTACGCAGTTGAGCGTGAAAGTG
>JAQUAE010000176.1 GCA_028687395.1 Anaerolineales bacterium
TCTCCCAACGTTGGGCCGACCTCGATCTGGCTTTCGAGCCGCTCACCCGGCGCATCTACGCGACCTTCGGGCTCTTCCCCATTCCGGGAGACGAACACCTGTGCGAGTACCTGCCCTGGATGAGCGACCCGCGCACCCACCCCTGGGAGAAATTCGACCTCAGCCTTTACGACTGGCGCCTGGGGGAAGAACAGCGCCAGGACAGGTGGGCGCAGGTGGAAGCTTACACTGCAGGCAGCCTGCCCCTCGACGAGCTCAGGGAGGGCCCCAGCGAAGGCGCCGCTGAGATCATCGCCGCCATCGCCGCAGCCAGCCCAATTTATCACCCGGCGGTCAACCTGCCCAACCAGGGCGCCATCCCCAACCTGCCATCCGAGGCGATCGTCGAGGTGCCAGGCATGGTCACTGCAAGTGGGGTGAGGCCCATCAGCGTCTCACCCTTGCCGGAAGCCATTGCCGAGTTATGCCGCCGCGAGCTGGCTGTCTCACGCCTGTGCGTGGACGCCGCCGTGAAGGGTGACCGCCAGGCGGCGCTGCAATGCTTGCTGCTCGATCCTGTCGTCCGCGACCTGGACGTCGCCCAAGCGATTTTGGACGATTACCTGGACGCCTACCGTGAGGTACTTCCCCAGTTCCATCATGATTAATTACAAGGACCTCTTCAAGAAACACGTCGCCCTTCCAAGTGAGCACGGAGCGTGGGTTTTTCTGCTCAGCCCGCTGGCGATCGGTTTGTTCGCCGGCAGAAACTGGTCGCTCGCCAGCCTGGCCTTGGTGGTCGGCGCACTGGCCGCCTTTCTGGTGCGCCAGCCGGTCAGCATCGCCGTAAAGGTATACAGCGGCCGGCGTCCACGCCGCGATTTGCCCGCTGCCCTCTTCTGGGGCGGGGTTTACAGCGCGGCGGGTCTGGCAGCCCTGGCGGCGCTGCTCAACATGGGATACGCTTACCTGCTCTACCTGGCGATTCCCGGCCTGCCCGTTTTCATCTGGCACCTGGTGTTGATCAGCCGCCGGGCAGAACGCCGGCAGATCGGCGTGGAAGTGGTCGCCAGCGGCGTGCTCGCCCTGGCGGCCACGGGAGCATACTGGGTGGGGAAGGGCGCAGCGCATCCCACCGGTTGGTGGCTCTTCGGACTGGCCTGGCTGCAGTCCGCAGCTTCGATAGTTTACGCCTACGTACGCCTGGAACAACGCACCCTTACCGCGCTTCCCACCCTGGCGGAGCGTTTGCGCCTGGGTTGGCGCGCCCTGGCCTATTCCGGCTTCAATTTCGTGGCCGTCGCCGGGTTGTCCTTGCTGGGCGTCTTGCCAGAGCTGCTCTTCCTGCCCTACGCCCTGCAATTCGCCGAGTGTATCTACGGCGTGGCTTTCCGCCCGGCCATCGGGCACAAGCCCACCCGCATCGGCGTGCGCCAGCTCATCCTGAGCTCACTTTTCACCCTGCTTTTCATCCTCACCTGGCGTTGAGCCCAATCCGGCTCGAACGCAACAAACCAAGAACAGGAGCCTTTCATGCCACCATCCCCAGCCCCCTCCTCCACCATTATCCTGGTCACCAACGAGGGCATGGGTCACGCCGACCTATCCCTGCAGCATAAGTTGATCTCGACCTACTTCACCTTGCTGGTCGAACACGAGCTGTTGCCAGCCGCTATATGTTTCTACACCAGCGGCGTTAAGCTGGTGGCTAACGGCTCTCCCGTGCTGGAGCAATTGAAGACCTTGGAAGGCAGGGGCGTGCGCCTGATCGCCTGCAACACCTGCCTGGGCTATTACGGCCTCAATGAACAGCTTGCCGTTGGCATCGCCGGCGGGATGACCGACATCCTGGAAGCCCAGTGGGCTGCGGATAAGGTCATTAGCATTTAGACAACCCTCTGAAGAGAGCTTCTGAGGCGTAACCCCGGGGAAGAAAAGGGGTTATCAAGAATGGATTTCTTCACATAATGCCGAAAATGATGTAAAATCCAGCAATTCACCGGCCCGCCATACAAGGTGGTCATTCATCTATCCAAAGGAGGTAGCTCATGTCTGAGTTTTCCGCACCCGAGATCACCAGCGATGATAAGTTATGGTCCGCGCTGGGATATCCCATCCCCCTGATCGCCATCATCGTCCTGTTTATGGAGGAGAAGAAAGCTCGCCCCTTCATAAAATTCCACGCCGTTCAGTCCCTCGTATTCAACGTTGCCCTGTGGATCCTGATCTTTGTGGTCAGCGCGGTGACGCTCGGTTTTGGGGCGATCTGCGCCCCCTTGCTCTGGCTGGTCACCTTATGGCCTGCCTGGGAGTCGTATCAGGGGAAGTACCTGGAGCTCCCGGTCATCACTAAATTCATCAAGAATCAGGGCTGGGCGTAAGCCTGGTAAGGTTGTCACATAACCACCCCAATTTCCTCTCCCCACGAGCGCATTCCTGCACGCCGTGATTCGAGGGAGTGGAAATTGGGGCTGGTTTGGTTAACCAGCCTGAGATAATCGACTGATTTGCTTGACTTTTACTTCACAAGACTTTAGAATCGAAGCACACGATAATGTACGATCGGGCATAGGGAAGAGACCCATCCCATCGGGCACCGAAGGGGCAAATCCTGGAAATACGCGCAGGATGAAACTCTCAGGTAAAAGGACCCTATTCCCGTAAACCTCTGGAAAGTGGCGCGGTGTCTCATCGCCCCACACCGACGGGGCAAGTGCCACACCCGTGTGGCGCGAATCTCTCAGGTTGAGGACAGAGGCGCATGGGCTATCACCATGCGCCTTATTTTATTACTCGTCACCAAGGAGCCGCCACCTCACCTGATGAACATCACCGCCATCCTTACAGTTCTCGCAATCAACCATTGAATTCCGGAGGTTTACTATGAATATCCCAGCAGACTGCAAGTACACCAAGAACGACGAATGGATTAAAGTAGAGGGGAATGCCGGCAAGGTTGGGATCACCGACTACGCCCAAGAGCAGCTCTCCGACATCGTCTTTGTCGAAATCGTCGTCGCTGCCGGCGATACCGTCAAGCAAGGCGACGCCTGCGCCACGGTGGAGTCGGTCAAGGCTGCCGCCGACGTCTACATGCCGGTCAGCGGCAAAATCGTCGCCATTAACGATAGTCTGCCCGAAGCTCCCGACACCGTCAACAAGGATCCTTACGGCGCAGCCTGGATGGTCACAGTCGAAATGAGCAACCCGGCTGAGCTCGACAGCTTGCTCGACGCCGCCAGTTACCAGGCGAAACTCGACCAGAAATAGTCATCCTTTACGAGAGGAGTTGTAATGTACCTCCCCCACACAGATCCCGAGCGGGAGGCGATGCTCAATGCCATTGGCGTTAAACGGGTCGAAGACCTGTTCAAGGACGTCCCCAAGGAGCATCGTTTCCCCAGGCTGGATTTACCCGAGCCATTGACCGAGATGGAAGCGCTCGCCGCGTTGCAGGAGTACGCTTACGCCAACGAAACCCCTGGCGACCTGATCTCCTTCCTCGGCGCTGGCGCCTACAATCACTACATCCCGGCAGCAGTCGATTCGATCTTGCGCCGGGGCGAGTTCCTGACCGCCTACACCCCCTACCAACCCGAGGTCTCCCAAGGCACATTGCAGGCGATCTTCGATTACCAGAGCCTGATCGTCGCCCTGACCGGCATGGAGGTCAGCAACGCCTCCCACTACGATGGGGCGACAGCGGCTGCTGAGGCTGTGGGCATGGCGGACGCCCACTTCCGCGGCAAGCGCAACAAGGTGGTCATCTCCCCCGCCGTGCACCCGCAATACCGCGAGACAATGCGCACCTACAACGCCGGCGCCCAGATTGTCTTCGTCGGCGACGAAGGCCAGGTGGAATGGAACTCCGCTCCAGAAGCTCTCCTACCCTTGATCGATGACCAAACTGCCCTCGTTATGGTGCAATACCCGGATTTCTTCGGGCGCATCTACGACTACACTGCGCTGGTCGAAGCAGCGCACGCCAAGGGGGCGCTGGTTTCGATGGCGATCAACCCCATCGCCCTGGGCATGCTCAAGACGCCAGGCGATTTCGGCGCTGATATCGTCACCGCTGAGGGCCAACCTTTGGGCATTCCGCTCTCCTATGGCGGCCCCTACCTGGGCGTCTTCGCCACCAAGAAAGAATACGTGCGCAAGATGGCCGGGCGTTTGGTGGGCGAAACCATCGACAGTCGCGGCCAGCGCGCCTACGTCCTCACCCTGACCGCTCGCGAGCAGCACATCCGCCGTGAAAAAGCCACCTCCAACATCTGCAGCAATCAGGGGCTGATGGCGCTGGCTGCCACGGTCTACATGAGCCTGCTGGGTAAAGCCGGCTTGCGCCAGGTCGCCGAGCTGTGCTATCACAAAGCCCACTATGCCGCCAGGCAAATCAGCAGGCTGAAGGGCTTCTCGCTTTGGTCGAAAGACCCGTTCTTCCACGAGTTCGTCGTAAGTTGCCCCGCCCCAGTGGCGGAGATCAACGCCCAGCTCCTGGAGAATAGCATCCTGGGCGGTTACGATTTGGGGCAGGTCTCGCCAAAGCTGGCCAACCTGATGCTCGTGGCTGTCACGGAAATGAATCCCAGGGTGGAGATCGACCTGCTGGTCGAATCGCTCGCGGAGGTGTCCAATGGGTGAACCACTCTTGTGCGAAATGTCAATAACCGGTCGGGTCGGGCATCGCTTCCCGGATGTGGACGTTCCCAAATCTCCCCTTCCAACAGAGCTCACCCGCAAGCACCTGCCATTACCCGAGCTCGCCGAGATCGACGTCGTCCGCCATTTCACCCGGCTTTCGCAGCTCAATCACGGCATCGACACCGGCTTCTACCCGCTCGGTTCGTGCACCATGAAATACAACCCGAAGATCAACGAGGAAACCGCCCGCCTGCCCGGCTTTGCCAGCATACACCCGCTGCAACCGGTGGAAACGGCGCAGGGCAGCCTGGTGGTGATGTACCAGTTGCAGGAATGGCTCAAGGAGATCGGCGGCTT
>JAQUAE010000177.1 GCA_028687395.1 Anaerolineales bacterium
CCTAACTCCCTGGCGAGCTGGGTGAGGGCTGCTTGCGCCTTCTCCAGCGCCAGGAAATCATTTTCGCTCGAACGGTTCTCAGCCACGCGCTGGCGGGCAAGGTCGTGGGCCGCGGCGTCGTAGCCGATGGCGCGCAGCTCGGCGTCGACCTTCGCCAGGCGGGCGCGGGCTTGCGGGCTGAAGGTCTCGCCCTCCAGCAGGGTTTCGATCTGGCGCAAGTGGGGCAACCGCTCCTGCTCCCACCGGGTATGCAACTCTTTCACCAGACCCACCTGTGTGGCGAGCAGGTCCAAACGGCGGGTGTGCTCCACGCGCTCCTGCTCGGCGGGTGCCAGAGCGGTGAGCTCGGCTTCGGTAGCCTCCTGGCGAGACCTGATCTCGCCTAGCAGGCGCTGGTTAGTGCGGTAGCGGGCCCCCATTTCGCTACCTTTGGCTTCCAGCTCGGCGATCAGGCGCTGGCGGTCGTCTGGGCTGAGCGGCTGGCCGCAGAGCGGGCAGGTTGCCCCTTCCGTCTCCTTCAGGCGGTCGATGCGCTCCTTGAGCTCGTTCATCTCGTTTTTCAAGCGCGCCGTCTCTGCCTCGAGTTCGGCGCGGCGGGCGTGGCTTTCCTTCAGCTCGGCCTCCAGTCGGGCGCGTTGCTCCAACTTCTGCTGCGCCAGCGCCAGCGCGCTGGAGGCGGCCTGTGTTTCCCTCTCCAGCTTGGGGAGGTCCGCCAACCTCTGCTCGAGCTGGCTTTGTTCCTCGAGCACTGCCCGGCGTTCCTGGGACAGGCGGGCGCGTTCGGCGGTGATTTCCTCCAGAGGCCCCTGGCGGCGCTTCTCCTGCTCTCGAAATTGAGCCGCGACCTGTTCCCAGCGTTCCAGCTCGCCGCGCGCCGCTTGCCAGGCCTGGTAGCTGGCGCGAATCTCCTCGGCTCGGTCGAGCAAGCCAGCGTAGGCGTCGTTTTCTGCTTGACGTTGAGCCTGGCGCCCTTCCAGTTGCTGCAGAGTTTGGCTGGAAGCCTCCAGCCCTCGTTCGAGGGCCGCCGCCAGCTTGCGCTGCTCCTCCAGCCGGGCGGCGATCTGACGGATGCTCTCCACCACCCCTTCCTGCGCCTGGCGTTGCCCACTCAGACCAGCCAGCGCCTCCTCCAATTCCTTCAGACGCTGCTGGCGGGCGGCTTCTTCGGCCAGCTCAGCGTCGATCTCCTGGATGCGTCCATCGATGGCGGAAATCTCGCCTTCCACTTCCTTGCGGCGTTCGGCTGCCCGCTGGCGGTAAGTCTCCCAGACCTCCAGGCCGAGGATGCTGCTCAGGATGCGCTTGCGGTCGCCGGGACGCTGCTGGGTGAACTGGTCGGCCTTGCCTTGCAGAAAGAAGGCGGCGTTGATGAAGGTTTCATAATCCATGCGCAAGGTGCTCTCGATGCGGCTTTGCGTCTCGCGCAGGGTGCGCTCGGTCAGGGGTTTCCAGCGCCCGTTACCAGGGGCACCCTGTTCACTGCCGGCGCCTGCCTCGCCTTCCTGCAGGATGAGGAATTCGAGGCTGGTGGTCTTGCCGCGCGGCAGGGTGCGCTGGATGCGATAGGTGTTCGTCTCGTAGGCAAAGGTGAAGGTCACTTCGGCAGCGCCTGCGGCGGTGTTGATCAGCGAGTCGTCGCGCTTGCGCGCCTGGCCGAAAAGCGCCCAGGTGATCGCATCCAGCAGCGAGGATTTGCCCGCGCCGTTCGGTCCGGCGATGCAGGCCAGGTCGAAAGGGGTGAAATCCAGCTCGACCGCATCACGGTAGGAGAGAAATCCTGAAAGGGTCAGAGAGATAGGAATCATTACCAGGCCGTTGCGAGGGCATTAAATTGATTTGCTTTTGGGTGTCTACCACTCCAAACGCCGGAGCGTTTGTCACGCCCACCGCGCAGATTATAAAGGAAAAATGCGCGCCGTGGCTGCCACCCCCAGGCGAGACGGCAGGCAAAAGTGTGCCCCGGCGCAGAGTGACAGTAGGTGCAGACATTCTCAAGGGATAAAAAAACCTGCCCCGGAGATTAACCCGGGGCAGGCGACCTGCTGGTTCAGTGACTAGGGACTTTCCGTGCTGATGTTGACCAGCGTTACGCCGATCACGCCGCCCCCGTCATCATGGGACACGGCGCCCAGGTACTTCGCGCCGGCGTCCAGCCCCGTCCAGTTGACAGTGACGGTCTCGGTTGCGCCCAGCGTAGCTGCTGCCGGAGCGACGACGGTCATGTTGCCCATGTCTGCCCCAACCAGCCAGCTAAACAGGGTGTAGTTGGCGTCTGGCCCGTCCGTCCCCCAACCGTGCACGATCACGTAGTAATCTCCTTCCATTGGCATGGCAACGTCCACCTGCTCGGCGGAGGTGCCGGAGCCGCTGCCGCCAACATAGTTGCCGTCTGGATCGAACACGTACAGGTCGAGGTCGTCATTGCCATCGGTGTAGGCATCGAAGAGCGAGAAGCGAGCGTGGAGCGCACCGGCTGGCACGCTCACCATGTGGACAGTGATGCCCACGCCGGTACTCAGAGCGACGTTGATGTCGTTGGCCGGGTCATCGACCACGTATCCGGGGGTCATAGTCGCCGGAACGAGGCCATGCGCGGCGGCTGAGTAAGCCCCGGCGTAGCCGAAGGTGATATCGAAGTCGAGGCTGCCTGCGGCGCCGCTACCCATCACTTCGAGCGGCGCGGAGAGCGCCACCGGGCGGATGGCGAGAGGGCTGCGCACGTTGTGCGCCCCGTCGCTCCAGGTGAGCGCGCCGAAGGTCCAGGCTTCGATCACCGCATCCGGCAGGGTGGTGAAAGTCACCGAGAAGGTGGTGGTTTCATCTGCATCCAGGTCCAACACGGCGGGGTCGACCGCCACGCTGACGCCCACGGGGGCTTCAACGAAAGCGGTGTAGGTGCCCGCAGGACCGACGTTGGTCACGGTGCGGTGCACCACCTGGCTGCCAGCCAGGTCAGCCACGCCGATGGAGGGCAGGTTTAGCTCGCTGGGGTCGAAGGAGAAGCCCCAGGATTCCAGTAATGCGCAGGTGCCAGGTCCGACCGCGCTGGTTGAGCCGCACAGGAAGGCGAGGTAGTCAAAAAATCCTGCGTCGTAGACCAGGCCAGGATCGACCGCCGGGTTGGGTTGCACCATGCCAGCACCCATCTCGAAGGGTCCTGCCGGGGTCAGGCCGTCTTCCAGGAGCACGTTCGTGTCGGCGGTGGTCATCAGAGCCGATTTAGCCATGGCGGGGCTCCAATCGGGATGGGCTTCCTTGACCAGCGCGAAGATGCCAGCGATGTGCGGGCTGGACATCGAGGTGCCGCCGATAGACTGAAAGAGCTGTCCCGGAGCGCCGCTGAGTGCGGTAGGGGTGTTGGCTGCCAGGATGTTGACGCCGGGGGCGGTGATGTCGGGCTTGACCAGGTCCATCACGCCCGGATTAGGCCCGCGGGAGGAGAAGTCCGCCATCCATGGAGCCGGGATCGGGGTGAAGGCACCGCCGTAGATTTGGGCGGTCGCTGCTGCACCCTGGGCTGCGATGTAGGCCTTGATGGCCGCACCCTTGGTGTAATTCACATGGACGCTGGGCAGCCAGTGGTTGTCGGTGTTGAGCGACTGGAGGTCATTGGTATTGTACTGCACCATGCCTGCGCCGCCTGCCATGTAGACCGCCAGGCTTTTGTCCACGCGGGCAATCACGCCGCGTTTGCAGAGCACGATCTTGCCGGCTACCGCGCTCGGATCCAGCTCACCGGGGATGCACAGCTCGGAACCAGCGTCGACGGCGTCGACCAGTGAGAGCACAGCGGTGCCGCCGGTGATGGAGGCGCCGGTGTACTCGGAAGCGTCGCCAAGCACGACTTTACCTTCGAAGGTGCGGTCCTGGGTGTTGGCGCCCACGGTGGTGAGCCAGGGGGCGACGGCTGGGTTGCCGAGTGTGAAGGCTCCAGGCCCGCTGTTGCCCGCCGAGGTAGCGACGAAGACGCCTGCGTTGGCAGCGAACAGGAAGGCGACTGCATCCGGGGTGACCACGCTCGTCCCACTGCCGCCGATGGAGTAGTTGATCACATCAACGCCATCCGCCACAGCCGCATCGATGGCTGCCACCAGGTCGGAGGTGTAGCCGCTGCCATCGTTCCATAGGCCCTTGTACATGGCGATGCGGGCGCGCGGCGCCATGCCTGTCACCACGCCGCGGTCGACGCCCAGGAGCGTTGCGGTCACGCCAGCGTTGCCGCCAGCGGTGGAAGCGGTGTGGCTGCCGTGCCCGTTGGCGTCGCGGGGAGACTTGTAATCGCCTGTGATGATTCCCTGGTGGCCATAGCCATCCAGGAAGTAGCGCGCCCCGATCAGCTTGTTATTGCAGTCGTCTTGCGACCACAATTCGCCGGATTGGCAGGTGCCGTACCAATCCGCCGGAGGTGGGCCATAGTCGAGGGTGCGCTTACCGCTCTTGCCGGCGCGGTCGACCAGGGAAATCTGGTCGGAGAAGCTGGGGTGTTCGGGCCAGATGCCCGTGTCGATTACGCCAATGATCACATCCTCGCCCTTGTAGCCCATGTCCCACAATCCACCCGGATCGCTGAGGCCGAGAAACCCGGGGCTGTTGTCCGTGGTGGCGTGGCGCAGCTCATCCTCCCAGACGCGCACGACGCCCGGTTGCTGGGCAAGCATAGCGGCCTGGTAACCGGTCAGCACGGCCGAAAAGCCGTTGAAGGTGATGGTGTAATCGTAGACCTTCTTATCTACCGCTCCCACTGCGCCCAGCACGCTGTCGTGGCGCGCTTTCAGGTGAGAGACGTACTTCTGCACCTTGGGATTGTTGGGGTTGAGCTTCACGCCTTTGGCGGGTTTGGTAGCGGGAAGGCCTTCGATCTCGCCTTCGTAAGCGATGGCGGGCGAATCGATCATCTCGATGATGTATACGCCCGCGGCGCTTTTCTGGGCGTTGATCCCCTGGGCGACCTCGTCCGGCACGAGCAGCGCCGGCCCCT
>JAQUAE010000178.1 GCA_028687395.1 Anaerolineales bacterium
AACGGTTGCACACCCCGGTGAACGCCCACCTGGCTTACTTCATCGCCAGCATCCCGGTGATCCTGCTCTACAACCTGTACCCGAACTGGGCACCGCTCACCCTGGGCGTGACCTTCGCCTGCGGTTATGTGTTCACCGCCAGCGCCCTCTCCGGCGCGCTGCTGCCCTACCGGGCTAAGGAAGTGTACGCCGCCTCGCCGGGAGCCAAGTACAAGCTGGGCAACATCCCCTGGGTGACCATCCTCGGCGGGCTGGGCTTCATCTTCGGCACGGCGATGGTGCTCAGCTACATGTTCGTGCCGGCTCTGGGCCTGACAAGCCGATTGGCCTACAGCGTGGTGTTCGGAATCATCGCTGTCTCGGCCATCTGGTACTTCCTGGTCAAGCGCTCGCAGCGGGCGCGCGGCATCAACGTCGACTTCGCCTTCAAGGAAATCCCACCCGAATAAACCCTCACCAGCCGGCTGACTGCGACCTTTGGAAGGCGAAGGGGTCACAAGCCAGCCCTTCAGTCTGAATCAGGAGCGGCCGGGCCCAGGCGTGGACCCGGCCGCCAGGTTTTATCCGGCTGCACCACGGCCCTCTAGCGAAGACCGACAGGAAGAAACCACCAAATTGTTGCAAAACTATTCAAATTAAGTTATAATTAATTTGTCCATTAGTCAATTTCATCCAAAATCCATCAAAACACCTCTGGGATTTGGCATGGAAACCGAAAATTTAATCCCTGCCCAACGATACGACCTCATCCAGCAACATCTGGTATCCCAGAAAATCGCCTCTTGCGCGACGCTGGCAAAGCTGTTGAATGTATCCGAATCCACGATTCGCAGGGACCTGGAGTGGTTGGAGAGCCAGGGCGTCCTGGAGCGGACGCGCGGCGGGGCAATGTTGAGCCAGCGCATTCGCGCCGAGGAGGAATACCAGCAGCGCGCCTTGCGCTATATCGAGGAGAAGCGCCTGATTGGCGCTAAAACTGCCTCGCTCATCGAGCCCGGAGACCTGGTCTTCATTAACAGCGGCACGACCACCGAACAGGTGATTCGCCACATCAAAGACATCCCCAACGTGACAGTCATCACCAACAACACCTCGGCGTTGAACGAAGCCATCGATCAGGATTTCGAGCTGGTATTGCTCGGCGGCACCTACCTGCCCCTCTCCAGAGCCGTCATCGGCATGTTTTCCACAGACAATCTGAACCAGGTATACGCCAGCAAGGCAATCATCGGCGTGGATGGCATCAGCCTCAAATATGGCTGCACCGTGCCCACCCAGCCGGAAGCCGAAGTGGTGCGCCTGATGATCGAGCACACCCAGGGACCGGTGATCATCGTCACCGACTTCAGCAAGTGGGGCTCTGTGTCCAATCACCTGGTGGCGCGCATCGAGCAAACCCACAAGCTGGTCACCGACGATAAGTTCGACCTGAACGCCCGCGTTGCACTGGCCTCTCGCTCGATCGAGGTGATCATCGCCAACATAAAGTAGAACCATCATCGAATTGGGTTATCCAGTTCGATGATATTTTTATTAGCGGAGATAACCAGTAGATGAAAAACCAAGCACGCATCGTCATCATCGGCGGAGGTATCTTTGGGGTCAATATCGCCTACCATTTCGCCAGGCGGGGGTGGACTGACCTGATGCTCATCGAGAAGGGGGAGATTGCCAGCGGCGAAACCGGTCACGCCGCCGGGCTGATCACCCAATTTGCTACTTCCGAGACCTTAATGCAATTCAGAAAGTACAGCATCGAGTTATACAGCGAACTCGGTCTGATCAACCATGTGGGCAGCCTGCGGGTTGCCTCCAGCCAGGACCAGCTCAAGGAGTTGCAGCGCAGCGTCAGCCGGGCGAAGGGTATCGGCATGGAGGTCGAGATCATCTCGCCCGCCGAAGCCCTGCGCATCATGCCGCAGATCAGCGACAAAGACCTGTACGGCGCAATCTACCTGCCGCGCGATGGCCACCTGGACCCCTACCTGACCACTACCACGATGGCTAAACTGGTGCGGGATATGGGCGCCACGGTGGTCACCAATACGCGCGTCACTGGCATCGAGCTCGCCCCGGGCCGGTCGGTCTCCAAGGTGATCACCGACAAGGGCGAGATCAAGACTGAGATCGTGATCAACGCCACTGGCCTGTGGGGGCCGCGCGTGGCATCGATGGCGGGCATCCACATCCCCACCACGCCGATCGACCACCAGCACGTCGCCCTGAAAGCCGTCCCGGGGAAGGCGTTCACTCACGAGACTCCCTGCCTGCGCGACCCGGATAACCTGGTTTACATGCGCGAGGAGGCCGGCGGGCTGGTCATCGGCGGTTACGAACCCAACCCGAGAGAACGCTGGATCGACGGCGTCCCCTGGGAGCATGGCAACACCTCCTTGCCCCCGGATTTCGATCGCTTCGAGCAACTCATGGAAGGCGCCATCCGGCGCATCCCCTTCCTGGAACGAGCTGAGATCATCACCTTGATCTGCCACCCGGGCGCCTACACCCCGGATTGCCAGCCAATCATCGGCCCAATGCCCCAGGCGCGCGGCCTTTGGATGGCGTGCGGCATGTCCTTGAATGGTTTTGGCGCAGCGGGCGGCGTGGGCAAGCTCTTGAGCGAATGGATCATCGATGGGGAGCCCTCCCTGGATATCTACTCCTTCCGCGCCACCCGTTTCGGCAATTACTACGACAGCATCTACTACGCCACCGAGCGGACGCGGGAATGCGTCAAGTATTACTATCGTTTGAAATTCCCCAACGACGAAAACGAATGGGCGCGCCCGCACCGCATCAGCCCGCTGCACTACCGCCTGCAGGAACTGGGCGCCGTCTTCGGCGAGAAGTACGGCTGGGAGCGGGTCAACTTCGTCCAACCCGGAAAAGCCTCCCGCCGGATGGGCGCCGAGCAGCGCCAGTGGGGGTGGACCAAGCCGCCCTACTTTGAACGCCTCGCCGAGGAGCACCACGCCGCCCGCCAGCGCGTGGCCATGTTCGACCTTTCCTCCTTCGGCAAAATCGACGTCAAAGGCCGCCGCGCCCTGCAACTCCTCCAGAAACTGGCCGACAGCAACCTGGATAAGCCGGTGGGCAGCGCCATCTACACCCAGTTCCTCAACCAAAAGGGCGGCGTCATCGCCGACCTGACCATCACCCGCCTGGACGTCGACCACTTCCGCGTGATTACCGGCTCGTCTTTCATCTCCAATGACCTGGCCTGGATTCGCATGAACCAGGACCCCGACGATAAGACCGAGGTGCGCGACATCACCACCGAGTGGGCTTGCCTTGCCCTGTGGGGTCCGGAGTCGCGCAAGACGCTTCAAAAGGTCACCTCAAGCGACGTTTCAAACCAGGCGATTCCCTACCTGCGCTCGGCGTGGATCGATATACACGGCGCCAAAGTGCAGGCGCAGCGCGTCAGCTACATCGGCGAATTGGGCTGGGAGCTCTACGTCCCGGTCGCCAGCGCCGTGCAGGTGTGGGACGCTCTGTTTGCCGCGGGCCAGGAATTCGGTCTGGCAGTCGGCGGTTACAAATCGCTGGAGGGATTGCGGCTGGAGAAAGGCTACCGCTACTTCACCGCGGACATCAGCGCCCTAGAAAACCCCTTCGAAGCTGGATTGGGATTCTGCGTCCACTGGGACAAGAGTGATTTCATTGGCCGCCAGGCTCTGAAGCAATTCAAGGCCCAGGGCTTGAAGCGCAAGTTGTGCACCCTGACCCTGGAGGGCAAGGAATACCAGCCCATCTACGGCGGGGAAGCCGTCTACCTGGACGGTAAGGTGATCGGGCGTGTGCGCAGCGGTGGTTATGGCTTTACCGTCGAACGCAATATCGCCTTCGCCTACCTGCCGTTGGATTTGGCCAAGGTGGGCACCAAGATCCAGGTGGAAGTCTTCGACAAGAAGCTCACCGCCGAGGTCGCCCCCACTGTGTTGGTGGACCCGAAGGGCGAGCGCCTTAGAGCATAAGTCGGTGAAAAATCGTTGCGCTAACCCCGTGAATTTGCTATACTCGACGGCATGGTTCGAGCTCTCGAATCATACCTTTTTGACGTCTTTTTATTATCGGTAACCAACATAGGAGAGAGGTTTAGAGGTATGGACACATTGCTGTCATCTGAAATGGAACGCATCCACCAGTTGGTTGCTTCCCGCCAACCCGGCTATGGGCTGCCCCGGCCGTTCTATCATGACGAACTGGTTTATCGCGCCGATTTAGAATTGATCTGGAGGCAGGGGTGGCTTTTTGCCGGCCACTCCTGCCAGATTCCCAAACCCGGCGATTATTTCACCTATCAGGTGGATTCCGACTCGGTCATCCTGGTGCGCGCTGATAATGGCCAGGTGCTGGCGCACCACAACGTTTGTCGCCATCGCGGATCGCTGATTTGCACCGAGTCTGAAGGTCACGTCAACCGCTTCATCTGCCCTTACCACCAGTGGGCCTACGCTAAGGATGGGCGGCTGCTGGTCTGGCGCGGCATGCAGGAAGAGCTGGACAAATCCCAGCTCGGCTTGCACCCCGTACACGTCCGCGAGGTAGAAGGCCTGATCTTCATCAGCCTGGCGGAAGCCCCGCCAGACTTCAGCGAGGCGTACGAGACCATCACCCCCGTCGTCAAGCCGCAAGGCTTCCGGCGCGCCAAGGTCGCTCGCATGATGGATTTTGACATCGAGGCCAACTGGAAACTGGTTTGGGAAAACAACCGTGAGTGCTACCACTGTAACGTCAACCACCCCCAGTACATCAAGGCGAATTTCGACCACTTCAACGCCGACGACACCATCGAGCGCGTCGCCCTGCAGTTGAACGCCGTCACCAACCGCAGCCAGGAAAAATGGGCCAGCATGGGGTTGGCTGTAACCCACAAGAATTCCGGCATGACCGAGTTCCCCGACCCGGAGTGCAACATCTGGTATTCCGCCAATCGCACCCCCCTCGTGGATGGCTACGTGAGCGAGTGGATGGA
>JAQUAE010000179.1 GCA_028687395.1 Anaerolineales bacterium
GAACGCGCTCACCTGGGCATCTTCCTGGCTTTTCAATACCCGATTGCCATTCCTGGCGTTTCGGTAGCCAACTTCCTGCGCACGGCGATCAACGCTCAGCGCAAGTCGCGCAATCCCGAGGACAAGGGCATCTCCATCCCCGAGTTTCGCAAGATGTTGAAGGAAAAGATGGACTTGCTCAGGATGGACCACGCCTTTGCCGGTCGCTACCTCAACGACGGATTCTCCGGCGGCGAGAAGAAGCGCGCCGAAGTGTTGCAGATGGCTGCCCTGAAACCGGAGGTCGCCATCCTGGACGAGACTGATTCAGGGCTGGACGTCGACGCGCTGCGGGTGGTTTCCGAAGGCGTGAACGCCCTGCGCGGCCCCGAGATGGGAATCCTGGTCATCACGCACTACCAGCGCATCTTGAACTACATCAAGCCTGATTATGTACACATCATGCTGGATGGGCGCGTGGTTGAATCTGGCGGCGCTGACCTGGCCTTGCACCTGGACGAACAGGGCTACGACTGGATCCGTGAGAAGATGGAGACGGTCGGCGCCTGAGTGCGCGCCGCGCGCCTTCCTTATTGGTATGGAGGTGATATATGAGCACCGATGCTAAGATGTTGGAAGGGATCGGCGAGTACAAATACGGTTTCCGCGACCCGGAAACCTACGTGTTTAAATCTCGCAAGGGTCTGAACCGGGAGATCGTCGAGCAAATCTCGTTCATGAAGGGCGAGCCGCAATGGATGCTCGAGTTTCGTCTGAAAGCCCTCGAGCATTTCATGAAGCGACCGATGCCCACCTGGGGAGGCGATCTCTCCCACCTGGACCTGGACGAAATCTACTATTATGTCAGGCCCGCCGAGCAGACCGGTAAGTCCTGGGACGACGTCCCCGAGACGATCAAGGGCACCTTCGAGAAGCTGGGTATCCCGGAGGCGGAGCAGAAATTCCTGGCCGGCGTTGGCGCGCAGTACGAATCCGAGATGGTCTACCACAAAATCCAGGAACACCTGGAGGCGCAGGGCGTGATTTTCCTGAGCATCGAGCAAGGGCTGCGCCAACACCCCGACCTGTTCCGCGAATACTTTTCCACGGTGATTCCCATCGAGGATAACAAATTCGCCGCCTTGAACAGCGCGGTGTGGTCCGGCGGGTCGTTCATCTACGTGCCAAAGGGCCTGAAGGTCGACCTGCCCCTGCAGGCTTACTTCCGCCTGAACGTGGCCAACATCGGGCAGTTCGAGCGCACGCTGATCATCGCTGACGAAGGCGCCCAGGTGCATTACGTGGAGGGCTGCACCGCCCCCACCTATACCACCGACTCGTTCCACAGCGGTGTGATCGAGATCGTGGTCAAGAAGGGCGCTCGGGTGCGCTACACCACCATCCAGAACTGGTCGACCAACGTGTACAACCTGGTCACGCAGCGCGCTTTGGTGCACGAGGGCGCCACGATGGAATGGGTGGACGCCAACCTGGGCTCCAAGCTGACCATGAAGTACCCCTCCTGTTACCTGATTGGTCCCGGCGCACACGGCGAGATCCTCTCGATGGCGTTTGCGGGCAAGGGGCAGCACCAGGACGCGGGCGGCAAGGTCATCCACATGGCGCCCCACACCAGCAGCAAGGTCACTTCCAAGTCGATCAGCAAGGCGGGCGGGCGCGCCTCCTACCGCGGCCTGCTCAAGGTTTACAAGGGCGCCACCGACGTGCGTTCCAACGTGGTGTGCGACGCGCTGCTCCTGGACGAGACCTCGCGCTCCGACACTTACCCCTACATCGAAATCGACGAGCAGGACGTGACCATCGGTCACGAAGCTTCCGTCTCCAAAGTGGGCGAGGAGCAGTTGTTCTACCTGATGAGCCGCGGCCTTGACGAGGCAGAAGCGACTTCCATGGTCGTCTCCGGCTTCATCGAGCCGCTGGTCAAGGAACTGCCCATGGAATATGCCATCGAAATGAACCGCCTGATTCAACTGCAGATGGAAGGCTCGATAGGATAACGCATGGCTGCCAGCACAGTAGTCACACGAACCCGTAGAAGCACTACCAGCGGCACGACGGAATTTCCCTTCAGTCGTGAGATGATACCCGCCCTGGCGCCGGGAAGCGACCTGGCGCCCTTCCTGGGCGACTATCGCTCCCGCGCCTGGGAGGCGTACCAAAAGCTGCCCATGCCGTCCACTAACGACGAAGCCTGGCGGCGCACCGATCTGCGCGGCCTGGATGTCAACGTGCGCCTGCCCGAACCGGGCGCCGACCAGCGCCTGGCGAAAATCCCGAAGGCGCTGCTAAAACCGATCGCCGGGAAAGGGCACGGCGGGCAGATCGTCCTGCTGCCGGGAGGTAAGTCGGAGATACGCCTGGATGCAGAATTATCCCGGCAGGGTGTGGTGTTTACCGATCTACGCACTGCCGAAAAACAGCACGCCGGAATCCTGGCCAACATCCTGGGTCAGGTGGTCAAGCCCGACGAGGGCAAGTTTGCCGCCCTGGCGGCGGCGATGAGCCAGGACGGGGTGCTGGTCTACGTGCCGCGCTTCGTCGAGGTCAAGGACCCGCTGCACAGCATCTTGTGGGGGCCGGGAAGTGGGTTGGCATACTTCTCGCACCTGGTGGTATGGCTGGATGAAGGCGCTTCGGCGACCTATGTCCACGAATCAGCCTCGCCCAGCGAGGCCAACGGGCAGGCGCTGCATGCCGGCACGGTCGAGATCCACGTGGGCGAGGGCGCGAACCTGCGCTTCGTCGAGCTACAATCCTGGGGCGAGCACGTCTGGCACTTCAGCCATGAGCGCGCCCGGGTTGGACGGGATGGCAACCTGGATTGGACCTTCGGCGCGGTGGGCAGCCGCCTGACCAAGAACTTCTCCGAGCTGGACCTGGTCGGGCAAGGCGCAACGGGCCGGATGTCGGGGTTCTACTTTACCGACGGCGTTCAGCACCTGGATCACGATACGCAGCAGAACCACCTGGCGCCGCACACCACCAGCGACTTGCTCTTCAAGGGCGCTTTGAAAGACCGCAGCCGCTCAGTCTGGCAAGGGATGATTTACGTCGCCCCCGGAGCGCAAAAGGCGGATGGCTACCAGGCCAACCGCAACCTGACCCTCAGCGCTAATGCCCGCGCCGATTCCATCCCCGGCTTGGAAATTCTGGCGGATGACGTGCGCTGCACTCACGGCGCCACGGTAGGTAAGATGGACAGCGACCAGGTCTTCTACCTGAGAAGCCGCGGCATCCCGTACCGGGAGGCGGAACGCCTGATCGTGGAGGGCTTCTTCGACCCGATCATGCAGCGCATCCCCTTCGAAGGGGTACGCCAGCGCTTCCAGCGCACGATCGAAACCAAGATGGGGTAGCAGGCAGAGCGCTTAAATTCAACAAGCAACTTTTGTGGGTGCCCTCCTGGGCGTGGAATTCATGGGATGGGCGTCCAGCGGGTGAGCCAGCCCGACTGCGCTCACCATGAGGTAAACAGGGCTTATTCGAGGATTGGGAGGTGGACATGGCAGAGCTTCATTTTACAACCGCTCCGAACAAAGAGGAGATGTTCCAGGTCGGAGGCCAGGTTGAAGTGTGTTGCGACCACGAGCGCGATGGCAACCGGGTGCGTGATTGGCTAGTGGGCACCATCGTACAGGTCGATCCGAAGATGGTGGCGGTGCAGTTCCAGCAGAACGTGTACCTCACCGACGGCTGGATGGTGCCGGATCGCGTCCTGTGGTGCCCCAAGGACTCGGCGAACATTCGCCCGGCGCGACGCAGGCGTAAGACACGCCCGCTGCGCTAGCGCTTATCGAGGCTCTATGTTCCAACCCGCGCAACGTTCACAATCGTTAGGCCTGGCGCAAGTCCGGGCTGATTTTCCCATCTTGACACGCGAAGTCCGCCCGGGTGTGCCTCTGGTCTACCTGGATTCGGCGGCAACCAGCCAGAAACCCCTCGCCGTCATACAGGCGATGCAGGAGTATTACCTGCACAGCAACGCCAACATCCACCGCGGGATTCACGTCCTGGCGGAGGAAGCTACGGCGGAATACGAAGCGGCGCGCCAGGCGGTGACGAACTTTATCGGCGCTGGTTCTCCCAGGCAGGTCGTCTTCACCCGCAACACTACCGAGGCAATCAACCTGGTGGCGCACAGTTGGGGCAGAGTTAACCTGAAAGCTGGCGACTTGATAGTGCTCACCGAGATGGAGCACCACTCCAACCTGGTGCCATGGCAGATGCTGGCCGAGGAGCGCCAGGTGCGCCTGGAGTTCGTGCCAGTCACCGAGAGCGGGGTGTTGGACATGGAGACTTACACCCGCCTGCTGGAATTGCAGCCCAGGCTGGTCGCCTTCACCCACATGTCGAACGTGCTGGGCACTATCAATCCTGCCCGGCGCATGGCGCAACTGGCGCACCAGGCAGGAGCGGTCGTCCTGGTGGATGGCGCCCAATCCGTGCCACACTTTGGCGTGGACGTGACCCAGATGGAGGTGGATTTCCTGGCGTTCTCGGCGCACAAGATGTGTGGGCCAACGGGGATCGGCGTGCTCTACGGGCGCAAGGAGCTCCTCGAGGCGATGCCGCCATTTCTGGGCGGCGGTGACATGATCCGCAAGGTGCACCTGCGCTCCTTTGCGCCGAACGATCTGCCGCACAAATTCGAGGCCGGGACACCCGCCATCGCTGAGGCGATCGGCTTTAAGGCAGCCGTCGATTACCTGAGCAGGGTGGGAATGGATTACGTCGCCGCCCACGAGCAGGAAGTGATTGCCTACGCGCTCGAGCGGCTGGAGGAGATTCCCGGCGTGCGCGTGACCGGTCCCGAAGCTAGCCAGCGCGGCGGCGTGGCCGCGTTCACGCTAGAGGGCGTGCACCCGCACGACATCGCCCAGATCCTGGATAGCCGCGGGGTAGCGATCCGTGCCGGGCATCACTGCGCCATGCCGCTGCACGAAAAACTGGCTCTGCCAGCCACAGCGCGCGCC
>JAQUAE010000180.1 GCA_028687395.1 Anaerolineales bacterium
CTTCCTTAGCCTGGTTGCGGTACCCGGCAAAATCGATATCGGTGTACGCCCGGCCCATGGCGGCCTGGAGATAACCATTTTGAGGGCAATGCATCTGGAAAGCCAGCGACCCAATCACGCGCAAAATGATGTCCGCTTCCGAACTGGCCTTCAGAATGCGTTGCAGCTCTTCCTCGAACTTCTTGCGTTCCAGTTCACCCTGCTCCCCCATCCCAATAGCACCGTTTAACATCTTGATACTCCTGGCTAATGATTTGTTTGTGGAGAACCACCAGGGCTAAGGATGTCTGCACCTGTCAGCTTCCAAGGGATTTCCGTACGTCAAACTGCCGGAGATGCAAGGCTGACCCTCCCGGCAATTATAATGGAGAATGCAAATTCTTGCAAATTACTTCAAATTCCGTCTGAATGTTGCATTTAACGTCACAATTTTGAGGGCGCACCTCCAGGCAGAGAGTTGTGCTAAGCCAGCGAAGCGGCGAGGGTCACCAGTGGTGACCAGTTCGCCTCAGCCTGCATCCAGGTTATCGTCCGTATAGCGTGTTGCAGGAAATCGAAATATTCCACCGGATCCACTTCTTTGTGGATGTAATCCTGGATGCCCCAGTTTAGGACATACAGGTTGCTGGCGCGGATCATCCAGGGCAGCCAGCGCACTTCTTCCGGGGAGAGGGGCTCCAGCCCAGCCCCGCCAGCCAGCACCTCCTGGTAGATCTCGAGGAAGAGCTTCACCTCGTCCAGCCGCAAGGCGCCGTCCCTTTCAGGGCTCCAATCGGTGAAGAAGTAAAAGAGCGCCAACGCCACGTCGAAGAGGCGGTAATCGACCTTCGACCAATCGAAATCGAACAGGCCGACCACTTGCTCATCCTGGAACTTTAGATTGCCGGGGTGATAGTCACAGTGAATCACCAATTGGGGTAGGGCGGAGGGGGCTAACGCCCGAAATGCTTCCTGGACGCGCTCGATTTCGGCGTTTATCAATAGAAGATTCTGGTCGAGGAGGGCGTCATAAGCCTGCCCTTTGGGATTTTGATGGAGCTGCTCCACGTTGTGAGTGATCAGCGACAACAGCTCACCGATTTTGGGTTCGGCCCGCCGGCCTTGCGGCGACCAGTTCGCAACGGCGCGGTGGAAGTCGGCCAGGACGCGTGCCGAGCTTTGGATTTCCCGGATGGTGCAGCGCGGCGCTATCCAGGTGTACTTATCCTCGCCTTCCAGGAAGGTGAAGATGGCGTAATAAACCGGCGCGCCGCCAGCGTCCTCTGCGGGTTGGGTGACAAAGGTGGCTCCATCCCGAGCCTCCACCACTTTGGCCACCAGGCCGGGCCCCTGCGCAGCCAGGCGCTGGATGACTGAGTGTTCGAAGCGGATTTCTTCTTCTTTGATCCCCCGTTTATAGCGCCGGAAGAAATACTTCTGGCGCTTCCCACCCTGCAGGGTTTGGATCGTGAAGCTGGTGTTTACAAACCCGCGTTCATCCCTCAGATAGGTGAGTAACTCGCCTATGTCGTAGCGCTCGATCACCCTGACCAACTGGGGAGCAAAATCGCCTGTCATCGGATTCAGCGTCCGCCTGAGGCCATATTATATCCACATTTGGATAAATCAAAAACTTGCAAATAGTATCAAAAATCGTTATAATACGTCATCGCCGCTTTCGCCCTATAAGCCCATTAAAACAAGGACAGTATCTTGAGTAAAAACCTGATTCCCGCCCAACGGCGTGAGCTGATCATCGAATACCTGGCAGCTCATAAGATTGCGGCCAGCGTCGAACTGTGCAAATTGCTTGACGTCTCCGAAGCTACCATCCGCCGCGATCTGGAGTGGTTGGAAAATGAGGGCATCCTGGAACGCACCCATGGCGGCGCCGTGCTTTCGGAGCGCATGCGCTTCGAACCCGAGTATATGCTGCGCGCCCAGAGCAACATCGAGGAGAAGCGGGCCATCGGCGCGGCCGCCGCGGCTTTGATCGAAAATGGCGACACGGTATACATCAATAGCGGCACCACGACCACCCACATCATCCGCAACATCCCCAAGAATGCGGCTATCACCCTGATCACTAACAACCTGCAGGCTGCCCTCGAGATCGGCGAAGTCGGCTATGAGTTCATCCTCCTGGGCGGCGCCTACCAACCCAAGTCTATCTCCGTTACCGGCGGCTTTGCCGTGGCCAACCTGAACCAGGTTTACGCCGATAAAGCCTTCATCGGCGTGGATGGTTTTAGCCTGAAATATGGCTGCACCGTCCCCTCCTTTGCCGAGGCTGAGGTGATTCGCATCATGTGCGAACGGACTCGCGGGCCGCTGACGCTGGTGGCCGACCACAGCAAATGGGGAGTCGTGTCCAATTACGAGGTCGCCAGGATCGAAGATTTCAAGCGCTTGATCATCGACGAGGGCCTCGACGAAGATGCCCGCAAGGACCTCGCCTCGCGCTCGCTGGAGCTGATTATCGCCAGGCTGGCCGAGACGCGAAACTGACTGATCCGCTCACCGCGGATCAGTCTTTTTATTCCAGGAGAAGAGATATGCCCCTGTTCACAAAAAAGCCTGCGAAACACTTAACCCGCCTCTTCTTCGCCACCGACCTGCACGGCTCCGAACGCACCTTCCGCAAGTTCATCAATGCCGGCAAATTCTACGAAGTCAGCATCCTGGTGATGGGTGGCGACATCACCGGCAAGTTGCTCATCCCCATCATCCAGGAGAAGAACGGGCATCACCGCGCCACCCTGCAGGGAAACGTCCAGCATGTGGAAACCCAGGAGGAGCTCAAGGCCTTACTGGAAAAAATCGGTATCCTGGGTTTCTATTACCAGATTATGGAAGAGAACCACTTCCGGGAGTTACAAGCCAACCAGTCCGCCATTGACGCCTTGTTCCACGACCTGGCGCGGCAGAGGTTAGAGGCCTGGATTGACCTGGCCGAAACCCGCCTGAGAGGCACCGGCATCCGCTGTTTCATCACTGGCGGTAACGACGACGACCCGGAGGTGTTAAGTGTGCTCAAACGCGCCGGCGCTCAGACGTTTATTGATTGCGAAGGCGAAGCCGTCAACGTCGACGACGAGCACACTATGATCAGCGTTGGACTGAGCACGCCCACCCCGTGGAATACGCCCAGGGAAACCACAGAGGAAAAGCTCAAAGAATACATCCAGGAAATGGTCGCCAAAGTGCCGGACATTTCCAAGGCGATCTTCAATTTTCACGACCCACCGGTGGATTCGACGCTGGACACATGCCCGCAGTTGGATTGGAGCACCGACCCTCCCACCCCCATCGTCCAGGCCGGTCAGATCGTCATGCATGGCGCAGGGAGTAAATCGGTGCGCCAGGCTATCGAGGCCCATCAGCCGATGCTCGGCTTACACGGGCACATCCACGAATCTCAAGGCGTTGCCAAGATCGGCCGTACGACTTGCGTCAATCCCGGCAGCGAGTACGGCGAGGGCATCTTGAGAGGCTGCCTGATCACCTTCTCGAATGGGGAGGTAGAGGGCTTCCAGATGACCAGCGGCTGATGCCCCCATACCAGGCAGAATGAAAGGAGGTGCTACCCCAGGCGCGACCCAACCAGGCCAACACACCCTATCGCCCGTCCATTGTTGATCAAGAAGTTACTAACCAACTCGCTTCAGGAGGATAGTTATGACCACAGCAACAGCAAAACCGGAGGTCTTTACTCGTAAAGCTTCGGGCTTAGTGCGGGTGATGTCTCCCTATTCGGCTTTCATATATAACATACTTACCATGGGCCTGATCTTCCCCTGGACGTATCTCTGGGCACCAGGCGCGTTGCCAGGCGGTAAAATGGTGTGGGGAATTTTATTAGCTACAGTCTTAGAAATCCCGATCGCGCTATCATACGTATGGCTATCCACGGCCCTGCCGCGCTCTGGAGGCGACTACGTCTTCCAAAGCCGCGCCCTTGGCGGGTTCTGGGGTTTCACCCTGTTGATGTCTGGCTTCGTCATCTGGATTTTACAATGGGTAGCCCTGTCCGGCTGGCTGCTGGCCTACCTGGGATTTGCGCCGCTGTTCCTGGGTCTCGGTGCTACCTTGCCAAACGCCACCCTTTCCGCCATCGGCATCTGGTTCACCACGCCGTGGGGCATCATCATCACCAGCATCCTGAACGCCCTGCTCTCGATGCTGCTGCTGGTGAGCGGCTTCAAGAACTACGTCAAGGTACAGTACGTGATGTTCTACGGCATCCTGGTGTCCTTCATCACCATGCTCGTGGTTTTGTTTGCCACCAACCCAGCCGAATTCGTCGACCGCTTGAACACTTTCGCAGTGGCAGTGGGCGGGGCGCCGAATTTCTTCCAAACCGCCTTGGACGCCACCAAAGCCGCCGGCATCGAAACCAACCCGCCCTTCAGCCTGCTCGCTACCCTCTTGGTGGCGCCTATCGCCTGGACCAGCATCCAGTGGGCTACTTATAGCGCCGAGCAGAACGGCGAAATCAAGGACGCCCGCTCCTTCAAGAACCAGGTCTTCATCCTGGTCGGCTCCTTGATCGTCACCGGCATCCTGCTGGCCCTGCTGGCCCTGGGGCTCGAGCGGGCTGCGGGGAGTGAATTCCTGTACGTCGCCGGCGCGGGGTACTGGTCCGGTGTGGCCGAGGCGAAAGTCCAGGGCTTCTGGCTGTGGCCCAACATCATTGCAGTGGCGATGACCGCCAGCCCGATCGTCGTCATCCTGATCGGCTTCGGCTACATCCTCAACTCCTTCCAAATCGTCAACAACTGCTACATCGGCGTCACCCGCATCATGGTGGCCATGAGCCTGGACCGGCTGCTGCCGGAGTGGATCAGCCGGGTAGACGAACGGTTGCACACCCCGGTGAACGCCCACCTGGCTTACTTCATCGCCAGCATCCCGGTGATCCTGCTCTACAACCTGTACCCGAACTGGGCACCGCTCACCCTGGGCGTGACCTTCGCCTGCGGTTA
>JAQUAE010000181.1 GCA_028687395.1 Anaerolineales bacterium
GCATCATCACCAACGACCCGCTGCTGGCCAACCAGGTGCTGCGCCCCGCACTCACCCCTCAAGGGGCTGCCTTGCCATGATACCTCACGAATGGCTGGACGAAGCGCGCCAGCGGTTGGCGCCGCACATCCGGCGCACGCCCCTGAGTTATGATGCCCTATACGACCTGTACCTGAAATGGGAAAACCGGCAGCTCTCCGGTTCCTTCAAGCTGCGCGGCGCGTTCAACAAGGTGCTCTCCTTGCAGCTCTGGGAGCGCCAGCGCGGGTTGGTCACCGCTTCGGCGGGCAACCACGGGCTCGGCGTCGCCCTGGCAGGGCGGACTTGCCAGGCGCAGGTGACCGTCTTCGCTTCCGCAGAAGCTGCTAAAGTGAAGCTAGAGGCGATGCGCGCCGCCGGCGCACAGTTACGCCTGGTTCCTGGCGGCTATACTGAAGCCGAAAGGGCGGGGCTGGCTTACGCCGCCGCCAGCGGAGCAACCTGGGTCTCCCCCTACAATGATGGCCAGGTCATCGCCGGCCAGGGCACCCTGGCCTTGGAGCTCCTCGAGCAACTGCCCACACTGGAACGCTCCACCTGGATCGTACCGGTCGGCGGCGGGGGGTTGATTTCCGGAATCAGCGCCTGCTTGAAAGCAGGCGAGGAGGCCTCGTGGGCGCCCACCCTGCGCAAGGCTGGCCGGGTTCGCCTGATAGGCATCCAATCCTCTGCTTCCCCTTGCATGCACCATCTTTTCCACACTGGAGACCAATCTCAGGCTATCGTCCAGCCCAGCCTTGCCGATGGCCTCTCCGGGGAGGTCGAGGCAGGCTCGCTGACCATCCCTCTGGTGAAGCGCCTCGTCGATGACATGCTGCTGGTCAGCGAAGCGGAGATTGCCAGTGCCATCGCCTTTGCCTGGAAGCATTATCAGGAGAGAATCGAAGGCTCAGCCGCCACCGCGCTTGCCGCCGTTTTAAGCGGGCTTGTTAGCGAAAAACCGTGCGTGCTGGTGATTAGCGGTGGTAATATTGACCCAGAAGTGCACCAGCGACTCGTGATGGAGAACGCGTGAACCTCACCCCCGACGAGATAATGGTCGTGTGCATGTCCAGGCAGGTCAAGGACGGCAGCGTTGTGGCGCAGGGCCTGGCCACGCCGCTGGTTACCGCCGCCTATCTGCTGGCGCGCCACACCCACGCCCCCAACCTGTACTTCGCCTCGGCCATCGGGCAGGGCGTCTGCCGCCAGCCGGCGCCTCTGAGCATCTCGAACATCGAGAGGCTGTGGCTGGACCGCTCGCTGAGCAATGTGGGCTTCGTGCGCGCCGCCGTCGATATCCTCCCCACCCTGCGCCCGATGGAGTTCTTCCGCCCCGCTCAGGTCGACCTGCATGGCAATTTCAACAACATCGCCTTCGGCAGGAACTACCTGACCGCCTCCCCGCGCCGGCCGCGTTTGAGACTGCCGGGCAGCGGCGGTATCCCCGATGTAACCATCGTCTCACACGATATCTACCTGTATGTGCCGCGCCACTCACGGGTCACCTTCACCCCTGAGCTGGACGTGCGCTCCGGCCTGGGCTACGCCCCCGAAAGGCAGTATGGCTGTGGACCGCGCTACCTGGTCTCCGACCTGGGGCAGTTCGTCTTCACCGATGGGACGATGCACCTGGCCAGCTTCCACCCGGGCGTAAGCCTCGAGCAGATCCAATCCCGCACCGGTTTCCCCTTGCCCCTCGCCCCGGACCTGCACGAAACCCCCCTGCCCTCCACTGCCGAGATGGAGCTATTGCGCGGCGAGATCGATCCTTTGGGCATTCGCCGCCTCGAATTGCTCAGCGGGGCGGAACGCCGTGAGCTGCTGCGTTCCATATTACAAGCCGAAAGGGTCACCAACTGAGCCATGAACGCCAGGCGCCTGTTTTCCGTTCTGCTTCTGCTCAGCCTGCTCCAGCCCTTAGGCGCAGCGCAAGCCGCCCCACTCAGCCAGGAGACCATTTACACCGAAAAAGCCCGCGCCTTGCTGGAAGGCCTGACCCCCGAAGAGCGCGTCGGCCAGCTCTTCCTGGTCACCTATAAGGGCAACCAGGTCGGCGAAGGCACCCAAATCTACGACCTGGTGGTCAACTACCACATCGGCGGGGTCACCCTGCTGGCTGGCAACGACAACTTTATTACCGGCGAGAACGCCCTTAACCACGTCCTGGCGATGACCCGCGAGATGCAACTCAACCGCTGGGCTTCCGCGCAGCTCGAGATGACCAACACCGTTACCGGGCAAGCCTACCAGCCCAAGTTCATCCCCCTCTTCGTCAGCATCTCCCAGGAAGGGGATGGCTACCCCAACGACCAAATCCTCAACGGTTTGACCCCCCTGCCCAATGAGATGACGCTCGGCGCCACCTGGAATCCCTCCCTCGCTTACGAGACGGGCGTGGTCCTGGGTAGCGAGCTCACCGCCTTGGGCTTCAACCTGCTCTTCGGTCCGGCGCTCGACGTGCTGGAAACGCCGCAAACCGGCGGTCCGGTTGATCTGGGCACGCGCACCTTCGGCGGCGATCCCTACTGGGTGGGCGTGATGGGCAGCGCCTTCACCAACGGCATTCACGAAGGATCGAACAACAAGATTGCCATCATCGCCAAGCACTTCCCCGGCAACGGCGGCTCCGACCGTTCCCCCGACGAAGAAGTCGCCACAGTAAGGAAGTCCTTGGAGCGCTTGAAAAACTTCGACCTGATGCCCTTTTTCGCTGTCACCGGAGGCGCCTCCTCGCCGGGCACTACGGTCGATGGGCTGCTGGCCTCGCACATCCGCTACCAGGGCTTCCAGGAGAACATTCGCTCCACCACCCGCCCGGTGAGCTTCGACCCGCAGGCCTTCAGCCAGTTGATGAGCCTGCCAGCGCTCTCCACCTGGCGCCAGAACGGCGGCATCATGATCTGCGACAACCTGGGCAGCCGGGCGGTGCGCCGTTTCTATGAGCTGGCTCGCCAGCCCTTCGACGCTCGCCGCGTCGCCTTGAACGCCTTCCTGGCTGGCAACGACATCATCTACCTGGGCGACATTACTTCCTCCGACGATCCCGATTCTTACACCTCCACGATTAAAATCCTGGCCTATTTCGCCCAGAAATACCGCGACGACCCGGCATTCGCCCAGCAGGTGGACGCTTCGGTGCTGCGCATCCTGGCATTGAAATACCGGCTGTACGACAATTTCGACCTGCAATCGGTGCTCGCTCCACCGGATGGCGTCACGCGGGTTGGGGATTCCGCCCAGGTCACCTTCGAGGTCGCCCGCCAGGCAGCCACCCTGATCAGCCCGTCGCTGGCCGAGCTGAACGATGACCTGCCCGACCCGCCGCGCTTCTCCGATCGCATTGTCTTCTTCAGCGACGTGCGCTCGGCGCAGCAATGCAGCCAGTGCCCCCTGCAGCCCGTCCTGAGCGTGGATTCATTCCAGCAAGCAGTGCTGCGCCTGTATGGTCCCCAGGCAGGCAGCCAGATTTACCCGCCATATCTCACTTCCTATTCATTCGAGCAATTGCTGCAAATGTTGGACGGTGTGGAGGAATCCCAGGCCATCGAGCGCACCATACGCGGCGCCCAATGGCTGGTCTTCGCCATGCTGAACGTCAGCGCTGACCTGCCTTCCTCCTCGGCGCTGGCGCGCTTCCTGGCGGAGCGCCCCGACCTCTTCCAGCAGAAACACCTGATCGTCTTTTCCTTCAACGCCCCCTACTACATGGATTCGACCAACATCGCCAAGGTGAATGCCTATTTTGGCTTGTACAGCAAGAACCCGATCTTCATCGAGGTGGCCTCCCGGCTGCTCTTCCGCGAAATCGTCCCCAGCGGTTACCTGCCGGTGTCCGTCCCTGCTGTGGGTTACGACCTGATCACCGCCACCTCACCTGACCCGGAACAAGTCATCCCCCTCAGCCTGGACGTGAGCCTGCCCGAGACGGCCATCACCCCCACTGTAGAATCGCCCGTTGGGACGCCCGAATACCACATCGGAAGCACCATCCCGGTGCGCACCGGGATCATCTTAGACCACAACAGCCATCCCGTGCCGGATGGCACACCCGTGCAATTCATCGTTACGGTGAACGGTGAGGTGACCACCCTGCCCCTGGCGGGCACGACTACGGATGGCATTGCCCACACGACCATTAATATCAACGCCGCCGGCACCTGGGAGATTCGCGCCGAGAGCGAGCCCGCCAAGCAATCCGACATCTTGCAGTTCGAGATTCCCCCGGAGGGTGGCCCCATCCTGACCCCCCCAGCCACACCGGAACCCAGCCCTACCCCATCGCCCGAGCCCTCGCCCACCGTGGCGCCTTCTGGTGAAGTCGAGGAACAAAAGCCACCTCACACCCCCGGACCGGTGGATTGGCTGGTCACCCTGCTGCTTTCCTCCCTGATCGGTTACTCCTCTTACCGCCTGGCAGCCTTGAATGGCCAGGTGCGTTGGGGGCTGCGCGGTGCCTTGCTGGCCATCATCGGCGGCTTCGTCGCTTACTTGTACATCGTACTCAAAATGCCAGGCAGCCAGGCCTTGTTGCTCGACCTGGGCATTTGGGCTGTTGTTTTGCTCGCCGGCCTGGGGGCCATTCTGGGAATGATTTCGGTTTGGGGATGGCGCGCGATCAGTGCCGATATGAAGGGTAAGTAAACCTGTTCAGCCTTGCCGCGCTCAGCGCAGCAAGGAGAACACCAGGGAAAGCAAGACCACCCCGGCAGCCACCCACACCATGGTCATTTCGGTGGGGTTGGACACCAGGTCGATCAGGGTTGGCGCTGGCAGGGGAGCGCGCGGCCGGGTGCTCGGGTTCCAGTTACCCAGCAGCGCCTGGCGGAAGGTCTCAATATCTTGGGGTCTTTCCTCGGGATGCAGGCTCATCGCCCACAAGATGGTTCTTTC
>JAQUAE010000182.1 GCA_028687395.1 Anaerolineales bacterium
CCAGTATAACGAAAGGAGGAAAGAGGAACAGCAGTAGCTATTCCGCCACTGCGTATTTACTTGCTTTCCAGGTAGGTGTGGATGCCCGCGGCAGCCTTGCGCCCGGCCACCATGGCGGTGACCACCAGGTCGGGGCCGGTAACGGCGTCTCCACCGGCAAACACGCCCGGGCGGCTGGTGGCGCCAGTCTGCGGGTCGATCACGATGAGGCCCCAATTGCGGGTTTCCAGGCCAGGCGTGGTCTCGCCGATGATCGGGTCGGGCCAGTAACCCAAAGCCAGGATGGCCGTATCCGCCGCGACGATAAAATTGGACCCCTCGATGGGGACGGGCTTGCGTCGTCCCTTGGCATCCGGCTCGCCCAGCTCCATGCGGATGCACTCGATTTTCTCCAGCCAGCCGTTTTCACCGGCGATGAAGCGCACCGGTTGGGTCAGGAACTGGTATTGGGTGCCCTCTTCACGGGCAAGCTGGCGGTCTTTCCGCCCGCCGGGCATTTCCCTTTCAGTGCGCCGGTAGAGGCAAATGACTTCCTCAGCGCCTATGCGCAGGGCGGTGCGCAAGCAATCGGAGGCGGTGTCACCGCCGCCGATCACGGCCACTTTGCGTCCAATCGTGGGACGGGTGCGTAGCTCGGGCGGCAGCAGCTCCAGGTCGACGTTGGCGCGCACCAGGAACTCGGTAGCTTTGTACACACCAGGCAGGTCTTCGCCGGGCACTTCCATCGGCGCGTCGACCAGGGTGCCTACGCCGAGGTAGACGGCGTCGAAGCCCTCGGCGAACAGGTCGTCGATGGTCTTGTCCTTGCCGATGTAGGTGTGGCCAACGAACTTGACCCCGGCTTTCTCCAAATCGTGCCAGCGGTTGAAGACCACCTCTTTGGGCAGTTTGAAATTGGGAATGCCGTAGAGGAGCAACCCGCCCGGGGCTTCCTTGGCGTCGAAGATGGTCACCGCGTGGCCCTTCTGCACCAGTTGCCCGGCGACGGCCAGGCCGGAAGGACCCGCCCCCACCACCGCCACCTTCTTCCCGGTGGGCCCGCCGACGGGGACCTCCACGCCAGTCGTTCGGCGTTCGTATTCGGTGACAAAGGCTTCCAATGCGCCGGTGAGCACCTGTTCATAATACTTGCTGCGCACACAGGAGCCCTGGCAGAGCTGTTCGTGGGGGCACACCCGCCCGCACACCTCGGGGAGGGAGCTGGTCTCGCGATAAAGCTGGGCGGCTTCCAGGAATTTACCTTGTTCGATCAACCACATCGCCGAGGGAATGTCATTATGCACAGGGCACGCCGCCACGCAGGCGGCCGGGTCGGGGCAATGGATGCAGCGCGAAGCTTCGAACATCGCCCGCTCGGGATCCAGGCAGATGACGACGTCGTCAAAATCGCAGATTCTGACCTTGGCGTCGCGGCGATCCAGGTCAGCATATGGGATGCGAGCGCGGAATTTTCGGTCTATGGCTAAGAATTCGCTGGGGATCGCTTGGGACATACACCACTCTCCTTTATCGCCTTGTACGATAATAATGAGGCGAGAAGTAAAATTTCAGTCCCGTATGTCATCTCTTTTTGTGACGGTTGTCACTTGCGCTCTCGCCCTTACAAAAAGGGCTGCGCGGCCGGGTTGGGCCAGCTCACCGCCGTCCGGGGAGTTTTTCCCACCCGCTCTTTGCATTCGTGCTATACTCTATGGGCAATTTCACAGGAAGGATAAACGCCATTAGACTGGCGTACAGGAAACAAGCACGCATGAAACGGACCTTTATCACCCTCCTCGTAGTCGCCCTGCTGGCGGGCGGCCTCTTCGCCATCCTGCAATACCGGGCGCGAGCCCAAGACCAGGCGGCAAACGCCTATGAAACCACCCGGGCTGAACGCGGCAGCCTGACCGCCACCGTGGGCGGAACCGGCCTGGTGCGCGCCAACCAATCCGCCATCCTCGCCTGGCAGACCTCCGGCCTGGTGGAGCAGGTAAACGTCGCCATTGGCGACCAGGTGATTGCCGACCAGATCCTGGCTACCCTGCAGACCACCTCTCTGCCACAGAACGTGATCCTGGCCCAGGCTGAACTGACCGACGCCCAGAAAGCGCTGGACGACCTGGTGCAGAACGCCGAGACCGCCCGCGCTAACGCCCTGCAAGCTATCGCCACCCACGCCCAACAGGTGCGCGACGCCCAATACCAACTGGATAACTTCACGGTGCCTTCCAACCAGCAAAATCTGACCGCCATCGAGGCTCTGGACCTGATGAATACGCGCCTCGACCAGGCCCGAGCCGCCTTCGAGCCCTACAAATTTGCCCCCTCCGGCGACTCCACACGCCAGGACCTGAAGGAAAAGCTGGACGAAGCGCAGAGCGATTACAACGCTGCCGTCCGCCGGTTGGAATACGAGTACAAGCTGGAAGTCGCCAGCGCCAACCTGGATAAAGCCCGGCAGGATTACGAGAAATGGAAGGATGGGCCAGACCCGAACGACGTCGCTGCAGCGGAGACGCGCATCGCCGCTGCCCAGGCCACCATGAACCTGGCGCGGGTCAGCGCCCCCTTCGCCGGGATGCTCACCGACGTGCAGGCCAAGCCCGGCGACCAGGTCTCACCCGGCACGCCAGCCTTCCGCCTGGACGACCTGACCCACCTGCTGGTGGACGTGCAGATCTCAGAAGTGGACATCAACCGCATCCAGGCCGGGCAGGACGTCTACCTGACCTTCGACGCCATCCTGAGCAAGGAATACCATGGCAAGGTCACCCAGGTGGCGCAAGTGGGGACGGATAACCAGGGCGTGGTCGACTTCACCGTCACCGCGGAATTGACCGACGCCGACGATGCCGTAAAACCCGGCATGACCGCGGCGGTGAACATCGTCGTCGAGCAATTGGAGGGTATCCTGCTGGTGCCCAACCGCGCCGTGCGCGTGCTGGATGGCAAGCGCGTCGTGTACGTGCTGCGCAACGGCAACCTCGAAGCGGTGACCATCACACTCGGCTCGTCATCCGACACGGTAAGCCAGGTGCTGGAGGGCGACCTGCAGCCGGGCGACGCCATCGTGCTCAACCCGCCCACCAGTTTCGAGCAAAATGGACCGCCGCCCTGGATTCAGCGCTAGCCCAGGCGAGAGGGAGCAAGCGCTGTGACAGACCAATGGGTGATCGAAGCCCATGACCTGGCCAAGGTCTACAAGATGGGCGAGGTGGAAGTGCACGCCCTGTGCGGGGTGTCGCTCAACATCGGCCGCGGCGAAGTGGTGGCTATCATGGGGCCGTCGGGGTCGGGCAAATCCACCTTGATGAACATCATCGGCTGCCTGGACCGGCCCACCTCCGGCGAGTACATCCTGGATGGGGAGCGCGTATCCAACCTGAAAGACGACCAACTGGCCAGCATCCGCAACCGCAAGGTGGGATTCATCTTCCAGAGCTTCAATCTGCTGTCGCGCGCCACCGCGTTGGCCAACGTCGAGCTGCCCTTGCGCTACGCCGGGGTTAATGGCAATCGCAAGGCGCAAGCGCGGGAGATGTTGCGCCTGGTCGGCCTGGGCGATCGGATGAATCACCGGCCAAACGAGCTTTCCGGTGGACAACAACAACGCGTGGCAATTGCCCGGGCGCTGGTCAACCAACCGGCCATCGTCCTCGCCGACGAACCGACCGGCAACCTGGATTCGAAATCCGGCGAGGAGATCATGAACCTGCTGCTCACCCTCAACACAGAGCGCGGCACCACCTTGATCATCGTCACCCACGCTCCGGAAGTGGCAGCGCGCACCCAGCGCATCATCCGCCTGCGCGATGGGCTGGTGGAGGCGGCAGCATGAATCTTTGGGCTTCCTTTATCGAGGCATTAGAAAGCCTGACCGCCAACAAGCTACGCTCCGGGCTGACCATCCTGGGCATCGTGATTGGCGTCGCCGCGGTCATCGCCATGGTCTCCATCGGGCGCGGCGCCGAGAACACCATTACCGGCTCAATCCAGGGCATTGGCTCGAACCTGATCTTCGTCTTCAGCGGTGGGTCGGAGGAGGTGAGAAATCCCCAGCCCATCACCCTGGGAGACGCCAACGCCATCGCCGACCCATTCCAGGCTCCCTCGGTGGCGGGTGTGGCGCCCATGCTGAGCGGGCAGGTCAAGGTATCCTACGCGGGCGAAAGCGTGAGCACCAGTGTCGAAGGGGTGACACCGGAGTACAGCCCGGTGCGCAACGTCCAGGTCAGCGAAGGTGAGTTCATCAGGGATGAACACCTGCTGGGATTGTCCTCCGTGGTGCTGCTTGGCACCGACGTAGCCGATAAGCTCTTCGGGCGCACCGAGGGTCTGGTGGGCGAAACTGTGCGCGTCGAAGGCCAACCCTTCCGGGTGATTGGCGTGTTGGAATCCAAGGGAGGCTCGTCCTTCGCCAGCCAGGACGACCGCATCCTGGTGCCAATGACCACCGCGCAAGCGCGCCTGATCCGGCGCTCGACCCGCGACCGGGTGGACCTGCTCACCGTTCAAGCGGTCAGCGCCCAGTTGGTGCCCCAGGCGAGCGAGGAAACCACCCAGATCCTGCGCGCCCGCCACCGCACCGAGATCGGCGCCGACGACTTCACCATCCTGACCCAGCAGGACTTCCTGGACACGGCGCGCACCATCACCAGCGTGCTGACCATCTTCCTGGGCGGCGTAGCGGCGATATCCTTGCTGGTGGGCGGCATCGGCATCATGAACATCATGCTGGTCTCGGTGACCGAGCGCACGCGCGAGATCGGCTTGCGCAAAGCGCTCGGCGCCCGCAAGATCGACATCCTGGTGCAATTTCTGACCGAGTCTTCGGTCTTGAGCATGGTCGGCGGGCTGGTGGGCATCGCCCTGGGGCACGCCATCTCGT
>JAQUAE010000183.1 GCA_028687395.1 Anaerolineales bacterium
ACTTCTTCAGCTTCATGGCTGCCTCCTTCCTGGCGGGCCTGACAGTGCGCCAGGTGGACCTGGTGTGGGGCACTTCGCCGCCCATCTTTCAGGGGCTGACGGCCTGGTTGCTGGCTGGCTTGAAGCGGACGCCGTTCCTGTTCGAGGTGCGCGATTTGTGGCCAGCTTTTGCCGTGCAGGTGGGCGTGCTGCGCCAACCGCTGCTCATCCGCGCTTCCGAGGCGCTGGAAGGCTTCCTGTATCGCCGCGCCGGGCAGGTGCTGGTCAACTCGCCGGGATTCGTGGAACACGTGCTGCAGCGGGGGGGGCGCCGCGTGGAGGTGGTGCCCAACGGCGCAGACATGGGCATGTTCCCCGCTCAGGCGCAGCGCGATGAGTTCCGCCGCGCCCAGGGGCTGGAGGGCAAGTTCGTGGTGCTGTACGCGGGGGCGCACGGCCTCTCCAACGACCTGGGGGTGGCCTTGCAGGCAGCGGCCATGTTGAAAGACAGAGCCGAAATCGTCTTCGTCTTCCTGGGGGATGGCAAGGAGAAGCCCGCCTTGCAGGAGCAGGCTGCGCGGCTGGAACTGGCGAACGTACGCTTCCTGCCTCCCCTCGCCAAGCAGGACATGGCGCCTGCCCTGGCGGCGGCTGACGCCTGCCTGGCGATTCTCAAGCCAGTGCCGTTGTACGCCACGGTGTACCCGAACAAGGTGTTCGACTATATGGCTGCCGGCAAAGCGGTCATCCTGGCCATACCGGGGGTCATCCGCCAGGTGGTCGAGGAGGCGGGGGCAGGCATCGCCATACCCCCTGGCGACGCCGCGGCGCTGGCGGATGCCGTGCGCCGGTTGGCGGCGGATGCCGAGCTGACCAGGCGCATGGGGGAGCGCGGCCGGGCTTGCGTGGAAGCCCGCTTCAACCGCGTGGACTTAGCCGAGCGTTTCCGGAACGTGGTGGAGGAGACGGCGGCTCAGAAGCGCCGGTAGACGCTGTCCGGGTCGGGCTGGAGGGGGATCGCCTCGACCGCTTGCAGGTCGAGCGGCGCGTAGATGTGCGGGTACAGCTCCCCATCGGCGGCCTCCCAGCGCACGGGAGCGTTCACCCTGCTCAGATCGATGCGCAGCACAAGCAAATCCGGCGCCCCCCGGAACAGGCGATTGGCGACCTCCAGCACCTGCGCGGCGGTCGAACAGTGAATGAAACCCTCTTGCTCGAATCCATCCGGCTGGTAAACACCGCGCTGGCGCGCCGCTTCCCACTCGCGCCGCGTGCAGATGTGCAAGATCTCGTTCATAGGCATACGCTTGCCCGGCGCTGGGATGGCAGCCTGGGCAAAAAGGGGGATCAGTTGGCCGCCATCAGGGGTATGATGCGCTCCAGGATGCGGCGGGCGACCTCGTCCTTGGAGAGCAACGGCAGGGCTTCCACGTTGCCCTCGGCGTCCAGCAGGGTTACCCGGTTGGTGTCCACGCTGAATCCAGCGTCCGCAGCGCTGATGTCGTTGGCGACGATCAGGTCGAGAGCTTTGGCGCTGAGCTTGGTGCGGGCGTTGTCCAGCAGGTCCTGGCTTTCGGCGGCGAATCCCACCGTCACGCGAGGGAAACCGCTCTCGGCTTTGATGTGTGCCACGGCGCTGAGGATATCCGGGGCGAGTTCCAGCGTAATCTGCGGGACCCCGCCGCTTTTCTTCAGCTTCTGGGAAACGGGGGAGGTTGGGCGGAAATCGGCCACCGCGGCAGCCATGAGCAAAGCATCAGCCTGGGGAATAGCCTCCAGCACGGCGCCCAACATCTCCTGGGCGGTCGTCACCGCCACGAGCTGTGCGCCTGCAGGAACGGGCAGGGACGTGGGAGCGCTGATCAGGGTGACCTCCGCCCCCAGGTCGAGAGCGGCCTGGGCGAGGGCATAGCCCTGCTTTCCTGAGGAGCGGTTGGTGAGGGCGCGCACCAGGTCGATCGGTTCGGCAGTTCCGCCGGCGGTGACCACCACCTTCCGCCTCTGCAAGGCGCCGCCCTGGGAGAGCGCCAGCCGGATGCGCCCCAGGATTTCGCCGGGTTCGACCATGCGCCCCAGGCCGGTCAGCCCGGACGCCAGGTGGCCCCCGGCTGGTCCGACGACGATGGCGCCGCGCGAGCGCAGCACATCCAGATTAGCTTGCGTGGCGGGGTGGCTGTACATGCCGCCATCCATGGCGGGGGCGATGAGCAACGGGCAGCGCGCCGCCAGGGCGGCAATGGTGAGCAGGTTGTCGGCGATGCCGTGCGCCAGGCGGGCGATGGTGTTGGCTGAGATGGGGGCGATGACCAGCAAATCGGCGTTATGGCCCAGGGCGATGTGCTGCACGTGCCCCTCGTTGCCCCAGAGGTCGGCGTCGATGTAGGCGCGCCGCCCGGTGACGGACTGGAAGGTGAGTGGTGTGACGAACTGCGTGGCGGAGGCGGTCAGGATCACGTCCACCTGCGCCCCGGTTTGGGTGAGCTTGGAAGCCAGGTCGGCGGTTTTGTAGGCGGCGATCGACCCGGTCACGCCGAGCAAGACGCGCTTATCTTGAAAGGGAGTGTTCATCGTCTCTTTCCGCTGCAGGGAAAGCGGCTGCCAGCGCGTTTATTGTAACCGCTTATAGCCAACCCCTCAACCGGTAGACGATCACGCCGAGGTGCTCCTTCAAGGCGCGCGTGGTGAGCGCCAGGTTTTCGGCGTTGGGCAGCAGGTTGTAAAGCTGAGCGGTGAGGTCGAGCTCGGTGAGCTGCTCCCATCCCTGATTGGTGACGATGAAATCGGCCGGAGCCGGGATGACCTCCAACCCCTGCTCTTCGAACAGGGCGACCGATCGGGGCATGTGCAAGGCCGAGGTGACCAGGATGACGCGGCGGATGCCGCGCGCTTCCAGCAGCGCCCGGCTGTTGACCGCGTTTTCGTAAGTGTTGAGCGAAGCCGGCTCCAGCCAGAGCGCCTCTGACGAGACGCCCAGCATCTCCAGCAGGGCAGCCATGTCGCTGGCAGGCTGCTGGTCGCTGGCCAACCAGGTGATGCTGCCTCCGCTGAGCAAGATGTGATCTGCCTTGCCATCCTGGAATAGCTTGTAGGCGTACAGGATACGGTCCCCGGCGCCGTTGACTTCCACCATCGGGCGCGGCGCGCTACCCGAAAGCGTCCCGCCCCCCAACACGACCATCGCCTCCACTTTGGGGAATTGCGCCGGGGGCAGGTAGCGCAGCTCCAGGTTACGGGTGAGCCCCCAGGCGACCCAGCGAGTGCTGCCCGCCCAGAGCAGGAGCAAAGCCAGGATCAGGATCGCCCGCTGCGTCCTGGTCCGCTTGCGCAGGAACAGGGCCAGGAGGATCAGCAGGCAGGCCAATCCCAGGGGATAGACCAGTGGAGGCAGCAATTTCGACAGGACGACGAACATGGGCGCGCTTTTGGGTCGCGTTATGGCGCCGGTCGGGCTACGAACGTGAAGGTAACATTCACCACGTTGTTGGTCTTCAAGATGCCGGCGATGCTGATTGGGCCGAACTGGAAGTCACTCATCAGTATGCTCGTGGCCGCCTCGCCGGTGAGCTCCTCGCCGTTGGGGACGAGCTTGACGTCGAATGTGACTGAGCGAGTCTGGTCGCGAATGGTCAGGTCGCCGGTGATCTTGACGTTGATCTCCTGCCCGTCCTGGTAGCTGTCCGGCAGCCCTTCGACCTGTGTGGGCACGAAGGTGACCAGCGGGTAGAGGGCGGATTGCAGGAAGCGGTCGCGAATGGCTGCATCCCGGCGGGCGTTATCCGATTTGAACTGGTTGATGTCGGCCTGGATCGGCCCGAGCTGGCTGTTCTGCGGATTCTGCGGGTCGATCAGGAGCGTGCCGCTGATTTGCGTCGTCACGCCAATGGCCGTATTGAAGCGATTGTACTCGTTAAAAAGCTCTTCGTCCACCGCATAGGCGAGCTGCGACTCGCCGGAGACGATCTGGTAGGGTACCAGCCCGCTCGCTTCGGTTTGGGCAGGCGCCTGGGTGGACGTCTCGCTAGGCGCAGCGTCTTCAGTAGGGGTCGCCTCTTCGGGCGGGGTGGAGGTTGGCTGCTCGGCGGTCGTTGCGGTTGCCTGAGGAGGGTCGGCGGTGACTGCTGGCGTGGGCTGCGGGGCGCAAGCGGCAAGCAACACGAGCGCCACGAGGGGGAAGATTAGGGTCTTGACCATGGTTGTTTTCTCCTTACCAATAAAGTTAGAACTTACGCAGTTGAGGGGCACTTTCACGCTCAACTGCGTAACTTCTAAAAGTATGTGACTTATGTAACCATACGCAGGCAGGGCGGGTCTGGATTGCCCGCGGGGGAGGATTTAATGGATTTGCACGCTAACCAGGCGATCTCGCTTGGCCAGGTCGGAGAAGAGGCGTACGTCGGCTTCCGGGAAGGAGCGGCGAGCCAACTCGAGGGCGCGCTCCCCCTGGGAGGCTTCGATCTCCAGCAGCAGCAAGCCACCTGCTGATAGCACTCCGCCCGCGCCGGAGAGCAGGCGCCGGATGGTGCTCAAGCCATCCAGGCCGCCGTCCAGGGCGAGAAGCGGCTCGCGGTGGGCGACGGGCAGCGCCGCCAGGCTGGCTTGGGGGATGTACGGCAGGTTGGCGCAAATCAGGTCGAAGCGAGTCTGGACGGGGGGCAGCAGGTCGCAGGCCAGGAAGGCAATCCGCTGGCTGGCGCCATGACGGCGGGCGTTCTCGCGCGCTAGGCGCACGGCGGCGATTGAGATGTCGCTGGCCAGCAGCCGGGCGTCCGGCGCCTTGACTGCCAGCGCCACGGCGATGCAGCCGGAGCCAGTACCCACGTCCACGATGCATGGCGCTCCCTTCCGGCTGCGCAGCCA
>JAQUAE010000184.1 GCA_028687395.1 Anaerolineales bacterium
GTGCAGTCCCCTGCCGCGGCAGGCGAGCTTGCAGCCCTGCAGAAGGCCATCCAGCTCGATCCTAATTCGCTGGCTGCCAACACCTTCCTCGGCTTGTACTGGCGCCGGCAGGCGCGTTACGAGCTGGCGCTGAACTACCTGAGGAAAGCTGTCAACCTCGATCCGAATAACCCGGCGCTCAGGGCTGAGCTGGCCAATGCCCTGGCGCTGGATGGGCGCCTCCCCGCAGCCATGGACATGCACCGCCTGGCGCTCGAACTCTCCGCGGGCGACCCCCTCTACCAGAAGTCGCTGGTCAATTTCTGCCTCACCTATCAATACGCCCTTGAAGAGGCTGCGCTACCGTTGGCGGGTGAACTGCTGGCCGTCTCACCCAAGGATGCCGAAGCCGTCGATTTGCTCGGGCAGGTGCTGGCCTCGCTTGGGGACATTTACCAGGCGGAGTTGTTCTTCCAGCGCGCCCTTCAGCTCGATGAGGCTTATTCCCCTGCCCGCCTGCACCTGGGGTTGATTTACCTGCAGCAAGGCAAGAACAGCCTGGCGTACGAATCCTTCTCCCTGGCAAGCGCCCAGGCGCCCGGGACGCCAACTGCAGAGCAGGCGCAGCGTTTGCTGCAGGCTTACTTCCCATGAACTCGTAAAGTGGATTCACCGGGTGGTTGCGTCTGAAGCCGCTTGCCAGATATGCTACAATATTCCCCCTGACACCAGGCGTGAAGCTCATGAAGGCGATGCCATGAATTTGAGGCTGTGCATATTACTGACCGCCATGATTCTGACCTTCAGCGCCTGCCAGTCGGCGCTGTTATCGTTATTCGCTCCCGGCGAAGTGCTGTTTCGGGATGATTTCTCCACTCCGGATAGCGGTTGGATGCAGGCAGAGCCGCCCGAGGGCAGCATGGGCTATCGGGAAGGCATTTTCCAGATTACCGTCAACCAGCCTGGGGCGCAGTTGTGGAGCCAGCCCGGTCTGCGCTTTGCTGACGTGCTCGTCGAGGTGGATGCCCGTAAAGTCAGCGGCAGCGACGATAACCTGTTCGGCGTGGCCTGCCGCCTGAATGATACCGGCGACTTTTACGCCTTCCTGGTCAGCAGCGATGGCTATTACGGCATCGCCCGCGCCCGCTCGGGGCAATTGCAGGTGCTGGGTGATGGCGCCCTGCTCCCCAGCGAGGCAATCCTGCAGGGCGAGTCCAACAACCGCCTTGTGGCAGAATGCCACAGGAACCTGCTCGTCTTTTCGGTTAACGGCCAGGCGCTGGTCGAGCTGCAGGTCGACCAGTATCCGGCCGGGGATGTGGGCCTGATCGCCGGCTCAGCGTCGCCTTCTGGCGCGACGATCGCCTTCGACAACCTGGTGGTCAGACGACCTTGAGGCTGGTGCTGGCCAGTCGCTATCGTACGAAATAGTAGTATTTGCCATGAAAGTGTACCTGGATTCGGTTGGCTGCCGCTTGAACCAAAGCGAGATCGAAGCTTTCGCCCGCCAGTTCCGCGCCGCAGGGCATAGCCTGGTGCCCTCCCCGGATGGCGCCGACCTAGTGGTGGTGAACACTTGCACCGTGACCACGGCAGCCGCGTCGGATTCGCGCCAGAAGCTGCGCCAGGCAAGCAAGGCTGGCGCCAGGCAAGTAGTCGTCACCGGCTGCTGGTCCACGCTGGAACCCGAAGAGACGGCCAATTTCCCGGGCGTAACCCGGGTGGTTCCGAACGCTGGGAAGGACTCCCTGGTCGCCGACCTACTCCAACTTCCCGTTGAGGCTTTCGACCACGAACCGGTGGCGCGCGAACCGCTCCCCGGGGCACGGCTGCGCACGCGCGCCTTCATCAAGGCGCAGGACGGTTGCGACAATCGCTGCACCTTCTGCATCACCACCCTCGCCCGCGGCCGGGGACGCAGCCGCCCACCGAGCGAGGTGCTGGCAGATATCCGCTATGCTTGCGGCGCAATTTCCAATGGCAGCTCCGACCCGCGCCGCGCCCAGGAAATTGTGCTCACTGGTGTTCACCTGGGCTCCTGGGGGGACGACCTGAATCCGCCGCAACGCCTGAGCGACCTGGTGAGAGCCATCCTGGCCGCAAGCGATTTCCCCCGGCTGCGCCTGTCGTCGCTGGAGCCCTGGGACCTGGATGAGGATTTCTTCTCACTGTGGAAGGATGAGCGGCTTTGCCGCCAGCTACACCTGCCACTGCAATCGGGGAACGCGGCCACCTTGCGACGCATGGCGCGCAAGACCACTCCCGAGGCGTATGCCAGGTTGGTGGAGACAGCGAGGCGAGCTATCCCCCGGGTTGCCATCACCACCGATATCATCGCTGGCTTTCCCGGCGAAACCGAGGCCGAATTCACCGAGAGCCTGGCCTTCGTCCGCCAGATGCGCTTCGCTGGCGGCCACGTGTTCACCTATTCAGCCCGGCCCGGAACCGCCGCGGCGCGCTTGCCTGGCCAGGTGCCGCACGCCGAGCGCCGCGAGCGCAATGCGCGCCTGCGGGCGACCCTCGCCAAAAGCGCGCAGGCCTACCAGGAAGCTTTCCTGGGCGCGACCTTGCCTGTGCTGTGGGAAACAGCTACGGCATTGGGACCGGAAGGCTGGCGCCTTTCCGGACTGACCGACAATTATCTGCGCGTGCAGGCGGCAACCCAGGCGCCGTTGTGGAACCAGCTCATGCCCGTACGCCTGGCGAGGTTGGAGCAGGGCGCATTCTGGGGAGAGCTGAGCGATGAGCAGCCTGCCGCATAAGCGCGCGGCAATCCTCCAGAAACAAGCCGAACTAAGCCACATAGCGAGCAAGATCGATGTCTTCATGCATTTTCTGTAACATTATCCAGGGGAAAGCCCCCGCTGAAATCGTGTACCAGGACGAGCTGGTGACCGCCTTTCACGACAACCACCCCGTCGCCCCGGTGCACCTGCTCATCGTGCCCAACAAACATATCCCCTCGCTGAACGAATGGGAGGCGAGCGACGAACCCACAGCCGGGCGCCTGCTGAGCGTGGCGAAGTGCCTGGCGGAGCAGTTTCACCTGCGCCAGTCCGGCTACCGGCTGATCACCAATACCGGCGCGGATAGCGGCCAGGCGGTCTTTCACCTGCACGTGCACCTGATTGGCGGGCGGCGGATGCGATTTTTGGGGTAGGCTACCCGCAAGGTGCCCCCTGCACCCTGTCGAGGTATAATGAAATCCATGGAACTCAAGCCAAAGCTGGAAAACGATCTAAAAGACGCCATGCGGGCGAACGATGAGGTGCGCAAACGCACCCTGCGCATGGTTTTATCCGCCATCAAACTGGCTGAGGTAGACAAAGGCAAGCCTGTGGATGACGCTGCGCTCCTGGGCATCCTTCAGAAGGAGGTCAAGATGCGCCAGGAAGCGATTGGCGAGGCCGAGCGCGCCAAGCGCGCTGACCTGGCGGCTGCGGCGCAGAGCGAGCTTGCCGTCCTGGAGAGCTACCTGCCCCAACCCTTCTCCGAAGCTGACCTGGAGGCGCTGATCAAAGAAGCCATTGGCGAGGCAGGCGCCACTTCGTTACGCGAGATGGGCCAGGTGATGAAAACGCTCATGCCTCGCCTGCAAGGCCGCGCGACCGGGGACCAGGCCAGCCAGGTCGTGCGCAAGTTATTGAGTTAGCCTGGAAAGAATTGGCCATCGCACTCCAGCCACCACCTCCAGGCGCCATGCTGTAACCCGCCCAAAGACTACCTGACGGCGAGCGATTCGGCCATGTCCAATTCGTCCTCCCACCCACCCCCGCGGCGCTCAATATACTTCCTGCTCCTATGGGTAATCACCTACCTGCTGGCCCTGGCGGCCCTGGTGATCCCGCTCATCGTGCCGTCCTCGGATAGCGGGTTGCAAATCGGGCAGGTGGCTCCGGAGGATATCCACGCCCCGCGCGCCGTCACTTTCGAGAGCGAGGTGCTCACTGAGCAACAGAGGGAGGCCGCGGAGCGGACGGTGCCTTCCATTTACACACCTCCGGACACGAGCGTGGCCAGGAACCAGTTGGATCGGCTGCGCTCCTCGCTGGCTTTTATCAACTCTGTTCGCGCTGATAGCTTTAGCGACCAGGAACAGAAGCTGGAGGACCTGGCAGCCCTCGAGGACGTGCCCATGCGCCAGGAACTGGCGACTAAAATCCTGGAGTTGAGCGAGGCGCGCTGGCAGGCGGTGCAACAGGAAGCCATCATCGTCCTGGAACAGGTGATGCGTAGCACGATCCGTGACGACCACGTGGAAGAGGTGCGCCGCAGCCTGCCCGCCATGGTAAGCCTGTCCCTGACCGAAGAACAAGCCCAAATCGTGGCTGAGCTGGTGTCGGCCTTCGTCACGCCCAACAGTTTCTACAGCGAGAGCCTGACCGAGGCCGCCCGCCAGAACGCCCGCCAGGCTGTCCCCACCGTCACCCGCTCGTTCAAGCCAGGCGAGACCATCGTCCTGCGTGGCCGGGTGCTCACCGCAGTCGACATCGAAGCGCTGGAAGCCTTCGGGCTGGTGCAGCCCAGCTATGGCTGGAAGGATCTGGTCAGCATTGCCCTACTCGTCTTCCTGGCGGTCACATTCATTTTCTTCTACCTGCGGCGCAAGAAGAGCCTGGCTCAGGAGCCGCGCAGCCTGCTGCTCATCGCGGTGCTCTTCCTGGTTTTCCTGAGCAGCGCCAGATTTTCGATCCCCGGGCACACCATCATCCCCTACGTCTTTCCCATTGCGGCTTACGGCATGCTGGTGGCTTCCTTGATCAGCGTGGAGACCGCACTGATCACCCTGCTGCCCCTCGCCGTGCTGGTCGCCTATGGGCTGCCCAACGAGGTCGAGCTCATCCTCTTCTATGC
>JAQUAE010000185.1 GCA_028687395.1 Anaerolineales bacterium
GCGCTGGCAGGGGAGCGCGCGGCCGGGTGCTCGGGTTCCAGTTACCCAGCAGCGCCTGGCGGAAGGTCTCAATATCTTGGGGTCTTTCCTCGGGATGCAGGCTCATCGCCCACAAGATGGTTCTTTCGGAGCGCAGGCTGATATCCGGGTTCAACTGGCGCGGCGCCACCAAAGCATCCGGGTGTAGAAAGCGTTCTCTCGCCTCCAGGGGCGCCTGGTTGGTGAGCAGGTGATAGAGCGTGGCGCCGAAGGCGTAGATGTCGCTGCGGGCGTCGGTGTGGCCGGTGTCACCGCCGTACTGTTCCAGCGGAGTATACAGCGCCGTGCCCCGCCCCTGGACAATGGTGATGGTCACCTCCTGGGAAGCCAGGATTTTCACCAACCCAAAGTCCACCAGCTTGAGTAACCCATTTGGCGTGAGCTTCAAATTACTGGGCTTGATATCCCGGTGCAGGATGGGTGGCTCCTGGCTATGCAGGTAAGCCAGGGCGTCGGCAAGCTGGCTGGCCCAGCCCAACACTTCGCGCTCGCCCAGGAATTCGTTCTTCTGGCGCGCCTCCTGCATCAGCGTGCGCAGGTCCTTGCCCGGCACGAAGTCCATCACCAGGTAGTCTCTGCCCTCGCTGGAGAAAAAATCGGAAACCTTGGGCAGGTTGGGGTGGTCCAGCCTGGCCAGCACGGTGGCCTCGCGCTGAAACTGATCGCGGGCCTGCTTGAGCAGATCAGCCGGCAGCGAGCGATCGTGTTCGACCTCCTTGAGCGCACAGAGGCGCCCCTCCAAGCGGAGGTCATCCGCCAGGTAAATACTGCCCATTCCCCCCTGCCCAATAATCCGGCGTATCTTATAGCGATTTCGTAATACTTCTCCTGCTTTGACAGGTGTGGGCATCACTCATTCCTGGATGTGTTGGCTTCGTCTTCCCGCGAAGAACCCCAAGCCATCGATCCCGGTGGGAACTTCCGGCTGACCCACAATTCCATTGCAAGGTGCGGCGCAACCGATAAACTCCATCGCGAGCGCTGCCAGGCGGCTCTGGCTTCGTCACGATCCTTCTCCACGGAGACAACTTACAATCCGAAGTCAATTTATGATATTATACTCGGGGAGAGTGTAATATGGTCACTCAGGGAGATGAAGTCCCGATTCTTGTGGCTCAAATGGGTCCTCTGAACGGGCAGCGTTGGCCAGTGCGCACGGCCCTCCTGGTGGGACGCGATCCGGATTGCGACATTGTCATTGCCGAACGCCAGGTCTCCCGACACCATGCACGTTTCATTCCCGAACCTGGGGGAATCATCCTGGAAGATATGGGCAGCAAGAACGGCACCCATCGCAACGGCCAGCAAATGTTGGAGAAATCCTATCTTACCGATGGCGATGTCATCCAGATCGCCTTCGTGCAGCAGTTCGTCTTTCTCAGCTCGGATGCTACTTTGCCCCTGGACGCGGGGGAGTTCGAAGCCCAGGCGCCCCTTTCGGGACGCCTGAAGCTGGAAAGGCGCTCACGCCGGGTGTGGATTGGAGAGAAAGAAGCGCTACCGCCGCTCTCGGTCTCGCAATTCCAATTGCTGGAAGCCCTCTACGCCAGCCAGGGACAGGTGGTCGCCCGGCCCAATCTGATTTTGAAGATCTGGGGCGAAGACCAGGCTATCCTGGTCTCTGAACAGGCTCTGGACGCGCTCATCCGCCGCTTGCGCGAGCGCCTGGCGGGCGTGGACCCCTCGCACGAATATATCGTCACCGTGCGCGGCCACGGGCTGCGCCTGGATAACCCACCCGCTTAACCCTTCTTCATGCTCTCTGCCATTGAAAACTTGACTGCCAGGCGGTGCAGGGCTTTGACGCCCTCAGCGACCTGAGCGTCGTTGCTCTCCTGCAACTGGTAAGCCAGGTTGGCCAGAGTGCTCAGGAATTCGGGCGTCACCTTCTCTCGCTGGCTCTCCATGGCCTTCTGCCTGGCATCGTCATCCGGCAAGGACAATAACTCTTCGATGAACTCGACCTCCGGAGGCAGTTGGCTGGCCTCCTTAAGGATGTCCAGCACTTCCTGCAGCTTTTTGACCTTCTCCTGGTCTCCCTGCTGTGCGGCGGACTTCATCTCGGCATCGAACACCTGCATGAAGAACTCGTCAATGGCCGGCAACGCCTGTTGCAGCGCGGCGCGGATGTCCTTGGCCTGGATGATCTGGTTGAGCAGCTTGCGCGATTGCATCAGGCGCGTCTCCAACTGCTTGTCCACGGCTGCGGTCATCTCGAGCAGGTTTTCACGCAAGGTGGTGAGCTTTTCCTTATCATTTCCAGCGGAAGCGCCCTCGATGCGCTCGCTCAGGATTTGGAAGAACTGGTAATCCATTCCTGGCCGCGCCAGGCTGGCCAGGGCGCGCAGGCGCGTCTCGTTGGGCGCTTGCAGCACCAGATCGAGAAGCTTCTCGCGAGTCAATTCCTGGCCGGCTTCCTTGAGCGAGGCTATCGCCGCTTCGATTTCCGCCGATTGCGCCAGCACCTGTTTGCCGTAGGTGGTCAGGGGCAGCAGATTCTTGGAGAGTTCGGAGAGCTGCCGGGCGGCGTTTTCATCCCCGCCCATGGCGGTGGTTTGCACCAACGTGTTGAGCAGGCCGAAGAATTCGGCGTCGATGTTGGCGTCTTCCTGGCGAGCCAGTTCGGCCAGCACATCCGGCGTGGCCTGCTGCATGCGTTGAATCAGGATCAGGCGTTGCTGCTGCGCCTGGAGCATCTCGCGGGTGATGCCGTCCGCCTCCAGCACCCTCTCGACCAACCCCTGTTGGGTCAGTGTCTGCTGTGGGCGCAACAGGTAACCCTTGCGCTTTTCCTGCGGCAAGGCGTTCACCACCTGATTGATCAAGCCGCCCAGCAAGCGTTCCTGTTCGGGCTGGGGCAGGTTGAGTTCCGGCGGCACGAAGGTGAGCAACAGCTCTTTGTCCGGATCGTGGTATACCAGCGGCGTCGCCAGGTTGCCAGTGAAACCGCACAAGGGGCAGTTCACCAGGTTGGCCGCTCCCGAGAGTAGCGCTTGTTTTGCAGTCGGGTCTGCCGCAAGATCGAACAATTGCCTGACATCAGCCTGAATGGGTTGCCGGCAGTTAGGGCAGCTGATCATGGTTCTGGGCATGAAGGACTCCGTTCGAAGAAAAGATGGGACTACCGTTAAGGTAGAAAATCAATCGTTTGATTCTACTCTATTCCTTGCGCTTGGCGTCCTTGGGCAAGGAAAAACAAATCCTGGTGCCGCCCCCCGGCCGCGGGTCGACCCAGATTCGCCCCCCATGTGCCTCGATCACTGCCCGCGCCAGGTACAATCCCAGCCCGGCGCCCTTGGTCTTCTTGGAGGCTTCCGAGGAGCGGTAAAACCGGTCGAAGACGTGCGGGATATCCTCCGGCGAGATGCCGGGACCCTGGTCGCTGACGCAGACTACCACCTGGTCAGGCAGGGACTGCCCGCTGATGCGTATCTCCCCCCCGCCGGTCGAATACTTGATGGCGTTGGAGAGCAGGTTCGACAACACCTGGGTCAGGCGCCCCTCGTCGCCCACAATCACGGGGAAATCGGCGGGGAAGTCGACCAGGATGGTGTGCTGGCTGGATTGCGTGCGGAACTTCTCGGCGATCCTCTCGGCCAGCCCGTGCAGGGCGACATCCGAAAGGCTGATCGAGAGCGCCCCTGCCTGCAGGCGGGAAGCGTCGAGCAGGTTTTCAATCAGCTCGGTCAGCCGATCGGTCTCCTCCTCGATGACCGTCAGACTATCGCGCACCACTGCCCGGTCCCAGGAGGCGTCCTCGCGGCGCAGCGTGCTGACGTAACCCTTGATCAACGCCACCGGCGTTTTCAACTCGTGGCTGATGACCGAGATGAAGGTGCTCTTCAGCTCCTCGGCTTCACGGAAGCGGGTGATATCCCGCACCGTGGCGACGATATTCACCAGCGTTCCTTCGGGGTTAATCAAGGGCGCGTAGGTGATGCCCACCGGCAGGGGTAAATTCCCCGGGCGCTCCAGGTCCCCTTCTACGTACAGCGTGGCGTTCGGGGTGAGCGGCCAGCCCCCACTCTCCGCCTTTTCCAGTGTCAAGCCGTCTTTCACCTGCACCCAGCGGATCACACTCTCGTGGCTGCGGTTGCGAATCGACTCCGTGGCGCTGCCCACCATGCGGGCAAACGCCGGGTTGCAGCGCTCGATGGTGTGGTCCGCAGCGATGATCAACATGCCATCAGCCGCCGAGTCCAGCAAGGCGTCCATGCGCTGCTTCTCGCGCCGGATTTGTGTGTAAAGGCGCGCGTTCTGCACTGCGATCCCCGCCTGGTCGGCGAAGCTCTGCAGCAAGGCCGTATCGTTGGAGGAGAACACCCCGGCGTAATTGCGGAAGATGAAGATTACCCCGATGACCTGCTGGCGCACGATCAACGGTAGCCCCACGCCGGTCAACATGCCAAAGCTGGCTGCCCGGGTCAACTCCTGCACGATGCGGTTGATCTCGGATAATTCAAAAAGAGCCGGATCCTTTTGATCCGGCACTCCGGCGAGCAGGGTTTCCAGGTAACGTAGAAAGGCAGTGGATAGTCCTTGGGAGGCTGAGATTTCCCAACCTCCCTTCTCTTCCTTCAAGGCAATCAACCCCGCTTGCCCGGCCAGCATCTCGGTGGCGATCCTCAAGATGCGCGCCAGCAGGCTTTCCAGGTTGAGCTCCTGGGTGATCGCCCGGGAGATCTCCAGCAGGTAATCCCGCTGGCGCACGCGAAAATCAGGCAGCAACGTTCAACTGCTCCTTCTCGGCTACCGTGATGGCATCTTCCAGCATCTGCATCGCCTCGTCCAC
>JAQUAE010000186.1 GCA_028687395.1 Anaerolineales bacterium
AGGTGCGCTCCAGGTAGGGCGCCGGAGCAGCGCTGTGCACCAGTTGCCCAACCAACCCATAAAATGGCAGCGTGAGCAGGAATGCCAGCGAAATCAGGTATGAGAGGCGCACTGCCAGGCGCCGCCGGCCGCGCGACGGGCGCCCGGTGGTAGCCAGTAAGGCATCCGATAGCTGCAGGTAGGCCGAGGGGAGGAAGACGATACCCACCCACTGCACGCGCAGCCATAACTCCATCATCTCTGGCCGGGGAGTCGTCCCCGCGATGGCGTCGCACACGAAGACAATGACCACGCAGGTGAGGATAATGGCGAACGTGCGCGCCACCCGGTCGCGCAGGTTGAAGCTCAACGCATACAGCAGCAGAGAGAAGGCCGTGATGGCGATCCCTGCTGTGAGCAATTCATTCAGCGTGCGCAGGCTGGTGATCAGGGTGTCGATCATAACGCCCAGACTCTCCCGGGAGTGCACGCCTGCAGAGCCCCGCTGCCCGCCGGGCGCCTAGCGCAGGGAACGGGCGAAGAACAAGGCGATGTCGTGATTGGCATAATACCGGTCGTTATATCCACAAAAATCGAAACCTAACTTGTGCGCCATTTGTATAGCAGGGTGGTTCTTGGGCTGCATTTCCAAGACCAGGCGCTTGCAGCCATGTTGCAGCGCCCAGTCCTGGGCGGCCAACACCAGGCCGCTGCCAATCCCCTGGCGGCGCAGGCGACGCATGACCACCAGATCGCTTATCCAGGCTGTGGCGGGAGCGGCTTCTACCTTGAGGCTGATGTACCCCACCAACTCGTCATTTAACATAGCGACCAGCAAGCCATCCCGCTTGCTCCATTCCTCCGCCAGCGCCTGCACCGGGCGAGGGTAATCCACGCGCACCGAGCGCGGCAGGCGGATCCGGCGAAAGCTCACCCCGAGCACGCCTTCCTCGGCGGCTACCTCCATTTGCCAGACATAATCGCTGGTGTAGGTGTGGTCCAGCCCGATCAGGCTGGGAATATCCGCGGAGGTTGCCGGGCGAATTTTTATCTCAGGCATGGCGTCACTTCACCTTAAGGTTGAGCTGTCCCCTCGGGGCTGGTGATGCTGATCTGGACAATGCAAGGCGGTTGCGCGCTGCCCTGATTATCCACTGTCACCAAGCTGAGCTGGTAGTTTCCCGGGGGGAGCAGGCTGGTGTTCCACGCGCCCAAAACGGCTTCTTTTTTGACTTCATTGCCGGCCAGGATAGTCAACCAGGTTGGTTCTTCCGGTCGTTTCATCTCAAGCTTATAGAACCCGAAATTCGGGATGTCCACCGTGCCCAGGATTTCCACGATGCCACTGATCTGACTGCCTTCCTGCGGGAAGGTGATCGCCACCTGGCCAGGAATACAGCCGCTTCCAGCCGGCGCCACGAGTTCGACGGGCAGAGTAGGCGTAGCCACCAGCGGCGTCCCTTCCAGCGGCGGCGGGCTGGGTGCCAGGGTGATCGTCGGAGTAGCCAGGAGGTCGAGTGTCGGTGTGAGCAGCGGGATCGCTCCCGGCATAGCAGGCGCAATGAACGATACCAGGACAAATTCTACCATCACCAGCGCCAGGAGGAAAACCAGCATGGCGGCAGCATTGTTGAGCCGCCCCTGCGCGCTCTCCCGTTCCAAACCAAAGGTGGTAGCCTGGAGCTCTTGCCAGGCCAGGATGAACTTGCGAAAATAAAATATTCCCCCGAACCCCAGGATCAGATAGACCCAGATTTCGTACGTTCGAAAAAAACGCGGCACTTCTTCCATTCGCAGTCTGAGGCACTAGAATTTGCACCGACAGGCCCACTTACTCGCACCACCGCCCCGACGGCGTAGCCCAAGGGACGCTCTGCGACCGATCAAAACCGGCGCAGGACGCCACGCAGCAACGCCGTCAGGCGAGGGGCAATCAAATTTCCGGCAGCGAGCACTTCCTCGTGCGTGGTAATGGTGTTGCCGTCCAGATTGGCCTTGTTGCTGATCCCGGAGACGCCCAGGACGCGCATCCCGCTATGACGGGCGACGGTGACCTCGGGTACGGTGGACATCCCCACCGCGTCCACGCCGGCGGAACGCAAAAAGCGCAAGTCAGCCGGGGTTTCGAAGGAGGGCCCGGCCAGGCACACGTACACGCCCTCCCAGAGTTGCAGGTTTTCTTCTGCCGCCACCTGGCGAGCCAGGGCGCATAACTGGCGGTCGTAACTCTGGCTCATATCCGGAAAGCGCGGCCCGAACTCATCCAGGTTGGGCCCGCGCAGCGGCGAAAGCCCGGCCATGCCGATCAGGTTCAGGTGATCGGTGATCAGCATCAGGTCACCGGGTCGGAAATCTGGGTTCACCGCGCCGGCGGCGTTGGTGACGATCAGTGTCTCGATCCCCAGGCGGCGCATGACACGCACCGGTAAGCCAACCTGGGCCATGCTATAGCCTTCGTAATAATGGGAACGCCCCTGCATCACCAGCACGTCCTGCCCTTCCAGCTTTCCGTTCACCAGCCTGCCCTGGTGGCCTTCCACGGTAGGCCGCGGCCAGTGGGGCAGGTCCTGGTAGGGGATGGCGGCGGCGCTTTCGACCGCTTCGGCCAGCGCGCCCAATCCGGAGCCCAGGATGACGCCGACCTTCGGCCGGGTTGTCAGGCGGACGCGCACCGCCTGCGCCACTTCATCGATTTGTGCGAGGGTAAAATAATCGGTCATTCAACCTTCATCATCTTCCAGTTTCGCCAAACGGTGTAATAAAGCCTGCGTGGAGTGGGGATTGCGATGGCCCAACAGGCTTTGTATGGCCTCTAGCGGAACGTCAGCGCGGAAAAGGCTCACGGCTGCCGTGTTGCGCGCCAGGCGCGGCGAGAGGGAAAGCGGCAAGCTGGCTGCCCGACCCCAATACTGTAGCACCTGCCAGACGCCCTGCCGGCTCATACGCTGCCCGGTCTGGTTGAGAAATAAGGCCGGCTGCACCGCCTGGCGAATGAACTCTAAGCGCCCATCATTTAAATAATTAATCATTGGTTTGCTGGCGGCGCCCAGGCGGAACCAGAAGCCTGCCTGCGGTTGCAGGTTGAGCGAAACCCGCCCCTTTTCCACCGCTACGTCGGCCAGATCCAGCTTGACCAACCTACCGATGGAGATGCCGGTTTCCAGGAGCAGGGAGAGGATGGCGTGATCGCGGCTGGCGCGCGGGCGCTGCGAGGCGCGCATCAAGCGATTCAAAGCCTCGATTTGCACGGGGGAGAGGCACTCGGCCCGGTTCTGCGGCCTGGCCCGGACAATGGGCTCCAGCACCGAGAGAGCGTGGAACTCGAATGGTGATTGGGGCAGCGCCCCCCTCCGCTGCAGGAAAGCGGCAAAACTCTGCAAAGCGGCGCGGCGCCGGAGAAGCGTACTCCGGTTACACCCCACCTGTCGCTCAGCTTCTAGAAAAGCGGCAATCTGGCTGGTGCTGAAATCCGCCAGCCGGGGGAAATCCCCCGAACGCTGCTGTAAATAACCCATAAACCGTCGCAAATCGGTTGCATATGCCAGATAGGTGCTTTTGGAATAACCCAGGCGCGAGTGGATCTCCTCCAGGAAGTCCTCCACGTAATCTTGCATGGACTACCCACTCCAACCTGCGCGCCCATCCACGCCTGGTCCCGTCAACAGGCGCTCCCCGGGGTCTACCGATCTGGCCCACCCCATATGACGCTTCATATTATATCATCAGGCACCTGGGACGTCCGTGCGGCGACTGGCCTTGGCTCACCGCCGCTCAGCGGCTCAAAGCGGCGCGGAAGGCTTCCACGGCGGCGTCGACGGCGGCATCGTCGATCCAGTAATGGGTGACCAGGCGGAAGCGCCTGCGCCCCACCACGCCCACCTTCACGCCCAATCCTGCCAGCGCGGCGGCCACCTGCCTGGCCTCCAACGGCAAGTCCTCCGCCAGTGAGCAAAAGACCATGTTGGTGTGTGGCGTTCCCGAGTCGAGCTGCATGCCGGGGACGTCACGCAAGCCGTTGGCCATGCGCGCCGCCCGGGCGTGGTCCTCGCCCAGGCGTGGCGCCATGCTCTCCAAAGCCACAATGCCCGCTGCCGCCAGGATCCCCGCCTGGCGCATGCCGCCGCCCAACTGCTTACGCATCCGCACGGCGCGGTCGATGAAGCTCCCCGACCCACAAAGCAGTGACCCCACCGGGGCACACAGCGCCTTGCTCAAGCAAAACGTCACCGAATGCGCTGGCTCTGCCAGTTGCCTGGCCGGCACGCCCAGCGCCGCGGCAGCATTGAACAGCCGCGCCCCATCCAGGTGTAAAATCAAGCCCTTCTGGCGGGCAAATTCGCCCACCTGGCGGGTATACGCCACGCTCAGCACCGACCCCCCACAGCGGTTGTGGGTGTTTTCCAGGGCGATGAGGCGGGTGGGTGGCTGGTGCGGGTCATCGGCGCGGATGGCTGCCTGCAAATGATCGAGAGCGAGTGTGCCGTCCGGCTGGTTGGGCAACTGGCAGGAGTGAATCCCGCCCAGGGCTGAGATGCCACCCGCCTCGTACAGGAAAGTGTGCGACTTGTCGCCTACGATGACCTCATCCCCCCGCCCGCAATGACTGAGCATGGCGGCCAGGTTGCCCATCGTCCCCGAAGCGACGAACAGGGCAGCCTCCTTTCCAGTTAGCTCAGCAGCCATCTCCTGCAGGCGGTTGACGGTCGGGTCCTCTCCATAGACGTCATCCCCCACTTGAGCCTGGGCCATCGCCTCGCGCATGGCGGGGGTGGGATGGGTGACGGTGTCCGAACGCA
>JAQUAE010000187.1 GCA_028687395.1 Anaerolineales bacterium
CCGGCGGAGCTCAACCTGCGCTTCGCCGAGTATCTGTTGCACAGCTACAACCTGGATCCAGACGTCACCTGGCTGCTGGACCACCACGAGTTTCACCTGCTCTTGCAGGCCAATCCCGATGGGCGCAAGAAGGCCGAGCAAGGCCTCCTGTGGCGCAAGAACACCAACACCAATTACTGCTCAGTCTACCCCATGAGCCGCGGGGCGGATCTGAACCGCAATTTCAGTTTCCAATGGGGAAACTGGGGTGGCTCGAGCACCGACCCATGCGCCGAAACCTACCGCGGCAACGCGGCAGCCTCCGAGCCCGAAACCCAGGCGCACCAGGCTTACCTGAGCACACTATACCCCGACCTGCGCGCCGACTCGCTCAGCACACCCGCCCCGCTCACCACCACCGGCGTCTTCGTCGACCTGCATAGTTACAGCAACCTGGTGCTCTGGCCGTGGGGCTTCCACGACAGCCCGCCTCCCAACGGCGCTGCGCTGCAGACGCTGGGTCGCAAGCTGGCCTTTTTCAACGCCTACGCGCCTCGACAGGCTTACGACCTGTATCGCACCGATGGCACCAGCGACGACTATGCCTACGGCGAGCTGGGCTTGCCAGCCTTTACCATCGAAATGGGAAGCGCTTTCTTCGAGAATTGCCAGACGTTCGAGCAAACCATCCTGCCGGATAACCTGGAGATGCTCGTCTACGCCGGCAAAGCGGCGCGAGCGCCCTACCTGCTGCCCTCCGGCCCGGAAGCAGTCGATCCCCAACTGACGCCAGCAGTCGTCGAGGTGGGGCAAGCGGTCACATTGACCATCACCCTCGACGACACCCGCTTCAATCAATCCAATGGCAGCGAGCCCACCCAGGCCATATCCATAGCACAGTTCACCATCGGGGTTCCGCCCTGGAGTGACGCCGCGCCATCCGTCGCTGCACCTTTGATACCTGTGGATGGAGCCTTCGATACGACAAGTGAAGATGCCTGGGCGCTCATCGATACCAGCAGCGCGCCACTCGGGCGGAGCCTGGTCTACGTCCACGCCCAGGACGCGGCTGGCAATTGGGGCCCGGTTTCAGCCGCCTTCCTGACCGTCCTCCCGCCGCTCAAGGTTTACCTGCCCCTCGTCTCCCATTGAATATCATGCTTTGTTTCGTTCAGCGGCAATTACCCCCTCTTGTTCGGCGTCAGTTTGCCTGTCGTTTGTTGGGGCTGCCCCGTTCTTTTGGGACAGCCCCCAGTTGGGCGCCTGCCAGACCTGGTGAGGCCTGGTTTAGCTCTTTACAGTCGCCTTGACCTGGCGATGTAACACATCGCCTAACCGCTGAATCCCTTCCTGGATCTTTTCCGGCGTGGCGTAGGAGAAATTGATGCGCATCGTGTTGTGACCGCCGCCGTTGGGAAAGAACGAATCTCCAGGAACGAACGCCACCTTCTGCTCGATGGCCTCTTTAAGCACTTCGCTGGCGCGCAAGTATTTCGGCATGGTGCCCCACAAGAACAAGCCGCCTTCCGGCTGGGTCCAATCCACTTCTGGGGGAAAGTAGCGGTCCATAGCCGCCAGCATGGCATCCCGCCGCTCCTTATACACGGCGCGAATGACCTTGATGTGCTCATCCAGGAATCCGCCCTTGGAGATCTCGTGGGCGACCACCTGGTTGAAGGTAGCCGTGTGCAGGTCGGCGCCTTGCTTGGCCTGCACCAGCTTGCGGATGACCTCTGGCGGAGCGACCATCCACGCCAGGCGCAAGCCCGGAGAGAGGATCTTGGAAAACGTGCTCAGGTAGATCACGTTTCCCCGGTAGCAGATGTCGTTGTGGTTGCCTCGAAATTGCCCATCCAGGACGACGATCGAGGGCAGGTGCTCGCCTTCGTAGCGCAACTGCCCATAGGGATCATCTTCGATGATCGGTACACCATAGCGATCGGCCAGTTGCACCAGCTTCTGGCGGCGCTCCTGGGTGAGCGTGATCCCGGTCGGGTTCTGGAAATTGGGCAGGACGTAGATGAACTTCGGGCCGTAGCGCAGCGCCTCCTCCAGGGCGTCGGTGATCATCCCGTGCTTGTCGGAGGGCACGCTGACGTACTCGGCGCCATAGGCATTCCAGGCCTGCAAGGCGCCCATGTAGGTGGGTGACTCGACCAGGATGCGGTCGCCGCGGTTGATGAAGATTTTACCCAGCAGGTCGAGCGCTTGTTGGGAGCCCGAAGTGATCAGGATGTTTTCCGGGGTGATGGTGATGTTGTAGCGCGCCGTGTGGCGGGCGATCTGCTCCCGCAGAGGCAGGTAGCCTTCGGTGGTGCTGTACTGCAAAGCCAGCGCCCCTTGCTCGTGCAGCACACGGTCGCACGCTGCGGCAAATTCCTCGATGGGGAAGACTTCCGGACCTGGCAGCCCCCCACCGAACGAGATGATGTCAGGTTGTTCGGTCAACTTGAGCAGCTCACGTATCGCCGAACTGTGCATTCGTTGGGTTCGCTGTGCATAGCGATGGTCCCAGGGTGTGTGCATTCCGTTCTCCTTTATAGCTTATCTCCTTTCAATCTACTCGGTTTAACGACTATCCGTTCGCCAGGCGGCAGGATGGTCTATTTGGGGAAGCGGCTGATGACGGCGGCTTCATTCGGAATCGCCGTCTTATCGCCTAACACAAGCTCAGCAGGCGCTTTGCCGGCGTTTTCCGGCGCGCCCTGATAGATCAACACCGCAGCGCCCTCCTGGGCGTACTTTACTTCCAGGTAGGCCTGTCCGGTCAGCTTCCCGTCGCTGTCCACCGCGCAACTGGTCACCCAACCAATGACGCGGCCACGCCGCTCTAAAACCGGATCGCCGGGATGCGCCATACGCACGCCTTTCTCGGTGAAACGGAAGCGCGCTACCACCCCCTTACGGCTTTGTTCCCGCTCCAGGTAAGCCTGGCGGCCGATGAACCACGGTTTGTAGGTCTTGACGTAGCTGCCAAACCCGCCCTCAGCCACGCCGAGGTCGGCGTGGCCACGTTTGCCGGAACCGGCGCCCATTTCGTGGCCGTACAGCGGCAAGCCGGCTTCGGTGCGCAGCGAATCGCGCGCCCCCAGCCCGACGGGTTTCACCCCATAAGCGTCGCCTGCCTCGAGCAGCGCCCGGAACAGCTCCGCAGCCTGGTCGGGATGCACGAAGAGCTCGAAAGCCATCTTTTCGCCGGTGTAACCGGTGCGCGAGACCACCAGGTCGAAGCCGCCAATGCTAGCTTTGCATAACTGTGTGCGCTTCAGGTTGAGCACGCGCTTGCGTGTTTCGTCTTCGGCGCCCAGGGCAAGCAGGATGTCGCGCGACTTCGGACCTTGCAATGCCAGGTCGACGCGCTGGTCAGCGCCCTCCTTGGGGTCGCGCAGGTTGCGCAGCGTCACGCCGCGCCCGAAGGCAGTGGCCCAAGGGCGCTGGCGATCCACCAGCACCGACCCGGCGCGCACCGCGTTCAACCAGGCCCAATCCTTATCGTCGTTGGAAGCATTGACCACGACCAGGAACTTCTCCCGGCCGCGGCGGTAAATCAGCGTGTCGTCGAGCACGTTGGCGTCCGGGTCCAGGAAATGGGTGTAGAGCGACTCGCCCACCTCCAACCCACCGATGTCGTTCGAGCAGACGCCATCCAGGAAGGAAGCTGCCTGCGGTCCCTCGGCTTGATAAACGCCCATGTGAGCGACGTCGAACAAACCGGCAGCCTGCCGAGTGGCCAGGTGCTCTTCCATCACGCTGCTATACCACACGGGCATCTCCCACCCGGCGAAGGGGATCATCTTAGCCCCCAGCTCGACGTGCAGGTCGTAGAGGGGCGTGCGCCGCAGCGGCGCCTCTCGCTCCTGCCAGGTGAAGGGCATCAACGCTTCCCCACTGGCGGGCTCCATGCCCACGTAATAAGCTTTGCTGCTTACCGGCACACTGGCCACAGGCGCCTCAGCATAGCCCTCGACCAGGGGGAGCTGGTCGTTCTCCACCACCACGACCGGTCCGGGGAGTCTGCGGTGTAGCCCGGCAATGTCGCCCGGTTGCTGGTCGAAGGCGATGTAGCCATCGGAGAGGTCGCGCAGCCAGGTGGCTACCGGATTTGCCTGGCTTGTTGGCAGGCCCAAACTGAAGCGATAGGGCTCGAGGCAGCTTAGAACGCCGTTCACCTTGCCCTGCGGGGTGTGCAGGGTGACCAGCAGGCTCTCACCGGGCTGGAGAGGAGCCAGGTCGGCGTCCACGACGTAATCCAGGAACTGGCGCACCCTCTCGCCGCTGAGCTCGTAGGTCGTCCAGCCCTCCCGGGAATGCGGCCTGTCATCCAGGTAGTAGAAATGCGGGTAAGCGTGCTGGCTGGGAGTGAAATCGGCGCCAGCCTTCAAGGCCATCTGGCGCACCTGCAGCTTGGCGTTTTCCAAGACAGCGAAATCCACCTTTGCCCGGCGCATCGGTCCCTTGCGCCCTTCCAGGCGGTACGGCGTGGCGGATTGTAGCAACGTGGCGATAATCTCCGCCAGGGTACGCATCTCGGCTTCCTTCAAACCGCGCTGCGTGATCCACGGCGTGCCCATGCGGATACCGGAGGGATCGGCTGCCGAAAGGTCCCCCGGGATGGTGTTGCGATTGACGACCACGCCGGCGATATCTAGCAAGCGCGCCGCCTGATCTCCGGAGAGGGTGGTACCATCTGGGCCGACGATCGTGCGGCAATCCAGGTTCATCAGGTGGGTATCCGTGCCGCCAAAGGGGATGCGGAAACCGAGCTCCTGGAAAC
>JAQUAE010000188.1 GCA_028687395.1 Anaerolineales bacterium
GGAGGGGATCGTAGAGTGGTGGGGTTGGCGGCCGGATATGAGCACGGTGTATCCGCAATGCCATATCGTCGCCGCACCCACCATGTATGGGGAGGGCGTCCCCACGGTGGTGTTGGAGGCCTCCGCCGGCGGTCGCCCCGTGGTGACAACCGACATGCCCGGCTGCCGGGATGTCGTCATCCACCAGGCCAGCGGCTTGATCGTCCCGCCGGAGGATGCCGAGGCGCTGGCTGAGGCGCTGGACAGACTGATACGTGACAAAGAACTGCGCCTGAAGATGGGTGCCGAGGGTCGTCAGCTCGTGCTGGACCGCTTCACCACCCGACACATCAACGCCGCCACCCTGGAGGTCTATCACCAGGTCTTGAATAAGCACGCCTAGAGGGGATACATGAACACCTACACCACCTTCAGGGTCATCTTCGTGTCAGGGATAACCGCCCTGGCGCTGGGCCCCCTCCTCACCTGGCTCAGCCGGCGGGCCGGCCTTATCGACGTACCCGGCAGCGCGCCGCATAAATTGCACCGCGGCAGGGTGCCCATCGCTGGCGGAATGGTGATATACCTGACCGTGATCCTGGTCGGCTTTTGGGAGGGCGAGTTCCAGCAACCGGGCATCCTGCCGCTGTTGGTCTCCCCAGCTGTCATCTTCCTCTTCGGGCTGCTGGACGATTGGAAGAATCTCGCTCCGCAGTGGAAATTCGCCGGGCAGCTCATTGGCGCTGCCGTGCTCATCGCCTGCGGCATCCAGGTGCGCCTCTTCCACCAGATGTGGCTCAACGTCCTGCTCACCTTGGTATGGATGATCGGCGTCACCAACGCTTACAACTTCGTCGATAGTATGGACGGCCTGGCCACCGGTTTAGGCGGCATGGCAGCCGCGTTCTTCATGCTGGTGACTATTGAATCCAGGCAAGGCGAACTCGCGCTGTTCAGCACCATCTTACTCGGGGCTTGTCTGGGGGCGTTCTATTTCAACGCTTCGCCGGCAATTTTCTTCCTGGGGGATTCTGGCTCCCAACTGCTCGGCTTCATGCTCGGCGCGCTGGCGATAGCCTACACCCCCATCGGCTATTCGCCGTACGCTTCCTGGTACGTGCCCATTCTCCTGGCGGGCGTACCCATCTTCGACGCTACGCTGGTGATCTTCTCGCGCTTGCGCCGCGGCCGGCCGGTCTACCAGGCGGGGCGGGACCACACCTACCACCGCCTGGTTACTTTAGGGATGAGCCCCAATCGCGCTGTATTGACGATGCACATAGCTGCCATGCTACTGGGCAGCCTGGCTTTCATCGCTTTGGGGCTCCGCCCGCTGTTGGCCAATGCGATATTCGTCGCCGTGTTATCATTGGGAATTGTTATCCTCCTCTTGCTGGATCGCGTCCCATTCGAACCGGATAGCCCACACCTGTGAGTAACCAGATCCCCCCAAGCCCTGAGATGCCATGAAAACCAAGACCGAATGGACATTGCGTGAGGAAATCTACGCCGCGGCGCACCGCTGGCCCCAGTTCCTGCTGGCGTTCATCCTGGGCAGCCTGTTGGGTTGGGGATTAACTTTCCTGGTCCCCACCAGCTATCGCGCCGAAAGGGGTTTGCTGGTGACCTTCAATCCGGACGCGCTCTACCGCAATCCGGACGACTACAAGAACTGGCAGTTGGACACCCTCGACCTGCTGCTCCACTCGGAGGAGACTCTGCAAACGACGCTGGAACGGCTGCGCGGCCAGGATGCCTATTGGGATAGCCTGGCGGTGGGCGACCTGCAAGGCAGGCTGCACGTTTACTGGCGCAACGCCGGCGAGTGGCGCCTAGTGGCTGAAGCGCCCTCTCCACAATTGGCAACGCAACTGGCTCAGGCCTGGCGAGAGGCGTCCCTGGCGATCTCGGAGGAGGCCTTCGCCCACGCGCACCAACTGTTGAGCCTGGATGCACAATTAAAAGCGCTGGCCGCGGTGCAAACCGACGCCAGGCTGCGGGACGCCCGGCTCTCCGCAGCGCAAAACGAGCTACACACCTGGCGTAAGAGCCTGGAGGGAACCAGCGCGACGAGCGCTTTACCCGTGCAAGACCGCTGGCGTCTGCTTTCTTTGGTCAGCCTCATTGTGCAAGACGACGAAGCCGGTAAAGTCCTGCTGGCGGAGGCGCCGCCCGAGGAGACGCCTGCCAGCGCCTACCTGCCGTGGCTCGAACGCGCCCTGGATTACGCGGCGAACGAGCTGGCCCTCAGCCAGCAGCATCTCCCAGAGATCAGCGCCGAATTCGAAAGCGCCGCAGCGCGCTGGAACGAGGAATACGGGCTGGCGCGCGGCCTTTCGGCTTATGGTGGTGTCGAGCCCTTAGAAGAAGTCGATGAACCCGCCCGGTCCGTGCGCCCGGCCAGTTGGGCTGCCTTAGCCGGCGGGTTGTTGGGCTTGCTCGTCTGGGGGCTGGTTCAGGCCGCCCGCATATTCACGAAAGCCCCCGCATGAGGCTCACAGGCTTCAACCCTCGCCTTCCAGGCCGGTACCGCAATCTGCTGGGAGTGTTGTGGGCGCTCTTCCTGCTGGCGTTGCCGGTGACCAGCTTCCCGTTCTTCCCGCCCACCTTGGGCGGTGGGGCGCTGGTGCGGCCGTTATCTCTCTACCCGCTGATTGCCCTGTTCTTCCTGTTCACCCTCCCCTACCTGCTGACCCAACGGTTGCCCAAAACGCTGCTCACCCTGGCGCCCTTCATCATCGTCGTGCTGGCCAGCTCGCTGCTTTCCCTGTTTCGCGACATCGACCCGCTGATGAACGTCACGGTACCGGAGCGCATCTTGCGCGCCCTGATCACCCTGGCCAGCGGGCTGGCGGTGTACCTGACCGTCAGCCTATACCCGAATGATTGGGAGCGCTTGCGCGCTTCGCTACGCTGGTTGTATGCCGGATTCAGCCTTGCCTTGCTTTGGGGGTCCCTGCAGGCGGTGTATATCATCAAATTCTCGCCAGCTTACTTCCAGCTCCTCAACCGGTTGCAGCGCTTCATCTCGATTCGCCGCCTGTTCACCACACGCATCTCGGGAATGACCTACGAGCCCAACTGGTTCGCCGAGCAAATCTGCGTGTTGCTCTTCCCCTGGCTGCTGGCCGCAGTGTTCAGCGGGCAGAGCGCCTTCAACTGGCGCTGGCGCCGGGTCACCTTAGAGTGGTTCCTGCTGATATGGTCAGTGATCGTGATGGCTTTCACCTACTCCCGGGCTGGTTTAATCAACCTGGTGGTGCTGGCCTTCACTGTGCTGCTGATCTTTCGTTACCAACGACGGCAGGCGCGCCCGCTCTTGAAGCGCTGGCCGCTGCGTCTGCTCGAGGCGGGCGTGTTGCTCGCCCTGCTTTCCGGCCTGACGTATCTTGTTGGCACCCGCAATAACTTCTTCGCCCGCATCTGGGATTACTGGTTGACAACCAAGAATGGCAACATCTCGGATTATTTTGAATACCTCGGCTTCGGGGCGCGCTTCTCCTACGCCGGGGCAGCCCTCAACACTTACCAGGCGTATCCCGTCCTCGGCGTAGGGCTGGGCAATTTCGCTTTTTATTTCAATGAGATGCTCCCCGACAAGCCTTTAGCGGCGATGCCCGAGGTGCTGCGCATCGTCACCCCCGACGCCTCACGCAACCGTTTGATCACCGCTAAGATTCTCTACGTGCGCCTGCTGGCCGAAACCGGTCTGGTCGGTCTGGCCTCCTTCCTGGTCTTTCTGCTGGCCATCCTGGGATGCGCACTATACTTGTGGTATTCCCCGTCAAAGGAGGAAAATTATTGGGGGACAGCCGGATTACTGGGTATAATCGTACTGGTTTTGTCGGCATTCTCATTCGATTCGCTCGCCATCCCCAACATGTGGGTGCTAACGGGAATGATCACTGCCGCCTCGTGGGTTGCACTCAAAGCTTCCCCCGAAACCCAATCCGATGAGCGACCAGGAGATCCGCCAGCATCTGCGGCCTGAGAGCCTCATCAGCCTGAACAGGAGCGATATGAAAAATCCCTGGATACTGCCAGGTATCATCCTGGTTGTCATCATATTGTGCGTATGTGGTCTCTGCCTGGTGGGTGCCACAGGCGCCTCCTATTTCTGGCTGGCCGAACCTCGCCCCTCGGCAGCCTGGGAGGCCTCCTCACCCACCTCAACGCCTGCGGTATTGCGCCCAACCCTGAATCCTGGCCAGGAAAACGAAACGCCGTCTGGCGCCCCCACACCCAGCGAGCCCGCTGTTGAAAGGACGCCGGTTTCCATACCGGCGAGACCTGAGGACAACCTGCGTATCTTGATGGAGGCAGAGATACCCGACAATGACCTGCCCGACCTGGTGCGTCGCCTGGAGGGTATCCAGGATATCCCCATGACCGTTCCGCCGCCCACATCCCCCCTGCAAGTCGGGGATAAGGAAACCTTCTGGGCATCGAACACGGATACCAACGCCAATTTCGAGGTTACCGCTACCCTGCGCTACATCACCAACCACGCCTATTTCTGGATCGAGGACGGTGTGACCTACAACGCCAGAGACCTGCGGGACCTTGCCGAGGCTTTCGAGGAAAGGATCTACCCGACGAACCGAGAGTTCTTCGGCAGTGAATGGACGCCCGGCGTGGACGGCGATCCGCACATCTATATCCTCTACGTGCGCGGCATGGGCGAAAGCATCGCCGGCTACTTCTCCACCATGGACGAGTACACCTCATTGGTGAATGAATACACCAACAGCCACGAGATGTTCCTCTTCAGCG
>JAQUAE010000189.1 GCA_028687395.1 Anaerolineales bacterium
GTGACCGCCCCAAAGAGGGCGGAGCCCAGCGTGGCCACTACCATGGTGAAGAAGGCAGCCCGCTCCAGGTCCACCCCACCGCGGGTATGGGCGTAGGCCGGGTCCTTGGCCGCGTAGGCCTTGTTCCACGGCCACAGGGTGGCAGCCAGTTGGATGCCACCGAAGAACATCAAGGAAAGGCCGAACAGGTACAACCCGTGGAAGACGAAGTTATGCCCAAAGTAGCCGAAGATCAGCCCGAAGACCATCGAGACGATATAGCCAAAGGTCAGGATGGCGTTGATGTTGCGCTGCTCGTGTTCTTTCATCGGGACGAGCGCGGTGATGAAATATGATTCCACCGCCACCACCGCCATGGCGATGGTGTGGTAGAGCAGAATGACGCGCCCCTCGCGCTCGGCTTCCACCAGGCGCATCCCCAGCGTGCGCACGACGAAGTCCTTGACGCCAAACTCGACCATCGGCCCGGACAGCATCCCCCAGATGGCGGTGACCAGGGAGATCATGGCGATGCCTACCAACGCCAAACCCTTCGTCGAGCGGAACAGGTAGTTAAAGCGCATCGTGATTGCTTCTCGCATGCACAGTGCTCCTCACAGACTAAGATGGGCGGTGACCCTCTCGCCACCTCCTTGATACCACAGGGCGGGCGCGCCGTCTACGACAAAAGTCGAGTTCACCCGGCGCGGATGTCCTTGACGAAACCCCAGGCAAAGGCCAGGGTCATCAAGAGCAAGAGCGGGGCGAGGATGCTCATCACGAAGCTCTGGCTGAAGAACAGGAATTGCGACCCGGCAGTCAGGAACGCCAGGGCAATTCCACCCAGGCCGATCAGCGCCCCGCCAATCCCGACCCACCAGAACCCGGCCGGAGCCTTCTTGTCCAGGCTGGCTTTGATCGGACCGATGAAGATGATCAGGCCCGCCACACCGTGAAAGAGAGGCACGGCGATTTTGCGCAAGGAAGCCATGCCTGTGATGCTGGTGATGGCGATAGCCAGAAAACCAACCAGGGCAAACCAGGCGTAAGCCTTCTTCTGGGCAGGGTAATACTGGTTCATCAATCCCAACGAGATGCCCAGCGGAATCAGCGAGGCCACCGTCAGGACGTAGGGCGAAGCCAGGATGCCATAGCCGAGGAAAATGAGCAGCAGGCCGGAAACCAGGAGGACCACGAAGCCCATGGCGTAGTAGATGTCGTATAACTTTTTAGTGCGGCGATAACGGGAAGCGAATCTCCACAGCAGGTAAAGCGCCACCAGGCCTGTGACGAGCAGAATCAGGCGATCGAGCACGGTCATGGCACAATCTCCTTTCGTATGATATGTGACGTGTAAACGTACGGCGCGCCGGCGCCCGTAGTGTACATTATCGCACAAAACAGGCGTGATTTCTGTGATGGAGGTCACATACCCAACCGCCGTCCACGTCGCTCATCCCCGGAAAGCCCACTGGCGAGGGGAGCGCCTTGACATGCTGGGGAAGACGCAGCACACGGGGCCAGGCCGGTCGCTGGAAAGGAAGCCCCTCACCGCTCAGGGTGGCGCCGTCTCGGGCTTCATCCGGCAAACATGCGCCGCCCCCAGGGGAGCAGCAGCGCCACCAGCAACCCGCTGCAGAAGATGGGCGCCACGTAGAACATCGAGAAGTGCCCGAAAGAGATCGTGGTGGCCATCCCCAAGGGAAAGCCCACCACCGCGCCCAGCAAGCCAGCGCCCAACCCCAGCGCCCGCTGCCATTCGACCGGCTTCAAGATCAGGGCAATGGTGAAGACGCCCCAGCCCAGCGAGGCCAGCCAGTTCAGCCTCTGCACGGCGACGTACAGTGGCGACCCGATGACCATGATGCGGTCGGTGCTGGCTACGCCGTTCATGAAGCACAACACGAAAGCCACCCCCGAAAACAGGCTGAACAGGATGCGCCCCCAACCCAGCTTGCCCACGCCGCGCAGCAGGAGAAAATAAAACAAGAGGTTGGGCAGGAAGACCAGCCCGAATACCGGCGGCAAGCCGCGGCTGGCAGCCGGGATGTTGGGGAAGAAACTGCCCTGCAACGCCAGCACGTTGGCGACCACTGCCAGCGGCCAGGCCCAGGACAGGCGAGCCAGGAACCCGTACCCGGCGACCGCCCAGCACACCCCCGCCAGGAGGCCGATATCTGCCAGCACCGGGATGATGTAGCGCACGATCTTCTCCTCGTCCGGGCGCCCGGCAGCAGCCTCGGCCGCCATCATGGGTTCGTACCATCCCGTGAAGAGGAGAAAGGTGCCCAGGATGCCCAGCAGCGCCCCGGCCAGCGCCAGCCCGGCTCCCAGCCTGTTTTCTTTGCTTAACATGACAACCTCCTTACCCGCAAAGGGCAGGTCCCTGCAAATCGGGAGATTAAGGCTTCTGTCCCAGTAAGCGTTCCATAAAGGCGGGGATGGACAGCCACACCAGCAGGCCAGCGGCAATCAACGCTCCGTAGAAATAATCGAGCGTCCGGGTGCGGATGATCTGCGTGGGGGTGTTGACGATCAGGATGGACAGAGCGCTGATCAGCGCCAGCCACCAGCCGGAGGCCTTGCGCATCGCCAGCAAGGGGATGGCGATGAGCAGCATGAGCGTGCCGATCCAGTTGACCTCGCCAGCCAGGGTCAGAATCCACCACTCCACGCCGGCGAAGAGCGGCTTCTCGGGCCGGGTGAGCAACATGCGCTGGGCGCCAATGCCGATGGTGAACGAATGCGTGGCCAGCATGCCGATGAAGGTGTAGACCAAGAAATCACCCAGCTTCTGCAACCTGTCGCCCTGGCGCAGGAGCAGCGTGCCCCAGAATCCCGCCAACCCGACCCAGGAGATGCTCATCGGGATGGGGAAGCCCTCCACCCAACTGATGTAAGGCAGGAACATGAACATTCCCCCCACCGCAGGGATGGCGTGGCATAACAGGGCGACCGGCAGGCTCCACTCTTCCCCGCGGTAGAGCGGCAGGGCGATGGCCAGCAAGGTGATCCCGGCTACGAAGCCCAGCGCCCGCCAGATGGGGAAGAACAGGGAGAACAAGGCGATACCGCTGGCGTATTGAGGCTTCTCCTTAGAGACCTCCAGCAGCGAGATCAGGACGCGTTCCATGGAAACCTGCACCAGCAGCGTGGCGCCGACCAGCAAAAAAAGCCCGACGATGACCGCCAGGATGGCGATGATCAGTCGGGTCTTCTGAGGGGTAGCTTGCATGATCGATCCTCCTGTCTAAAGGATGTGCTATTTGATTGTTTACTTTGTACTCAATATCACATATATTGGTGGATAATGCTTTGCCTTAAGGCAAATCTCGGGGACAATTGCGCTTTACCAGTAGCCTGCCAACTACCTTCGGTTACAATTCAGGTGGAGGAACGCATGCCGCTCGATGAACTGCTCGCTCAACACCCGGTATTCGCCGGGCTTTCACCCAGCGACCTGCAACTGCTCGCCAGCCTGGCGCGCACGCGTGATTACGCCCGTGAGGCGTGGATCACCTACTATGGGGATATCTGGCCATACCTGTTCCTGGTTGAATCGGGAGAGGTCATCGCCTTGAAGGAATCCAGCGAGGGGCGCAGCCTGATCATGATCACCCTGCAGCCCGGCGAAATCTTCTGGGGGCTGGCATTCTTCCTGGAAGAGGCGCCCATGCCGGTATCGTTGACCGCCGCGCAGCCCAGCCGGATACATGCCTGGTCGCGCCCGGACCTGTTGCCCATCTTAATGAGGAACGGGGCTTGTTCCTGGGAGCTGGCGCGCTTGATGGTGGGACGCATGCTGCGCGCCAGCCAGATCGTCGAGGAACTGGCTTTTCAACCAGTGGCGGTGCGCCTGGCCAACTTGCTCCTCGAACGTTTCGGCGACGCGGTGGGGGATTACATCACCCGCGATCTGACCCTGGACGAGATGGCAGCCTACATCGGCACGACGCGCGAGATGGTCTGCCGCTCGTTGTATCGCTTCGCCGAAGAGGGCGCCATCCAAATCAAGCGCACCGAGTTCATGATTGCTGACCGGGAGAAGCTGGAGGCGCAGGCGGGCAAGCCGCGCCGATAGCCTGCGCTTGCCTGGGTGTCGCCCAGCCAGTGGGTTTGACCATCGATGTCTCGCGCAGGCGCCCAGGCGACCAGCCCGGCGGTGCTCACCGGCTGGTTGGCCTGCCTGATGTGCAAGGCGCGCCGCGAACATGGGGAGAGAGGCACGCCTCTGGGTGCTAACGCCGTTCGCGCACCACGAACTTGTACAGCTCGGGATGATAGGTGGCGGCCTCGTACTCGATGGCCGAGCCGTCGCTGAGATAGGCGATGCGGGTCAGGTGGATGACCGGGTGGTTGGGCCGGATGCCGAGCATGGCGGCTTCCTTCTTGGTCGCTGCAGCAGCAGTGATCTCAGACACCGCCTCGCTGAGCTGCGCCTTGAAGTAATCCCGCAGGATGCTATAGGTGGACTTGTTGGTCAAGTCCATGGTCGCCAGGTCGGGGAAGGCGTCGTAGACGTAATACAGGTACTCGATGGCGAAGGGATACTGGCGCACCAGGTCCAGGCGGTGGATGAAGATAAACTTCGTCCCGCTGGGCAAGCTGAGCTTCTGGCAGAGCTCAGCGTCGCCCTGGATGACTTCCTGGGCCAAAATCTGAGTGGAGAGCTCCAGCCCGCTTTGCGCCAGGGCTTCGGTCGTCCCGAAGAGGAAGCCATCGATTTGATAGACGCGCTGCGCCGGAAGAGCCACGAAGGTTCCCAGGCC
>JAQUAE010000190.1:0-2765 GCA_028687395.1 Anaerolineales bacterium
GGGCGCAACATTCACTCCTTCGAACAGGCGGCTGGTGTGGACGTCATCGTCGACGACACGCCCGAAGCGGTGACTATATCCTGTTTCGACCCGGTGCGGCGCGAAATCGCCCGCCGTTCCCTGGAAAAGCTGGTCCTGGATGGGCGTATTCACCCTGCGCACATCGAAAAGGTGCTCAAGAATGAACAGAAAGAGGTCGAGAAGGTCATCGTCGAAGCTGGCGAACAAGCCGCCTTCGATGCGGGAGTGCCTGGCCTGCACCCCGAGATCACCAAGGTGCTGGGGCGGCTGAAGTTCCGCACCTCCTACGGGCAGAACCAGCTCGCCCACGCCGTGGAGACCGCCCGCCTGGCGGCGGTCATCGCCGCCGAGCTGGGCGCGGACGTGGAATTGGTCAAGGCAGGGGCGCTGCTTCACGACATCGGCAAGGCGATGGACCACAACGTGGAAGGCACCCACTCGCAGATTGGCGCCGAGCTCGTCAAACGCTACGGGGTCAATCCGAAGGTGGTCAACGCCATCGCCGCCCACCACCACGAGATCGAGCAGGAGAGCGTAGAAGCCGCCATTGTCGAAGCCGCAGATGCCATCTCCGGGGCGCGGCCCGGGGCGCGGCGGGAAAGCCTGGAGCAATACCTCAAGCGGGTGCGCTCGCTGGAGGAGATCGCCAATTCCCAAAAAGGCGTCAACCAGAGCTACGCGCTGCAGGCCGGCCGGGAGATCCGCATCTTCGTCAAGCCAGAGGAAGTCGACGACCTCGAATCGATTCGCATGGCTCGGGAGATCGCCAAGAAGATCGAGGAATCGATGCAATACCCCGGGCAGATCAAGGTGACCGTTATTCGCGAGACGCGCTCGGTGGATTACGCCAAGTAAGCGCTCGAACGAGCGTGGGAAGAGCGGCGGCGCCCCCCTGGTTCCTCAGGCTACACCAGGAAGGGGTTGCGCCGCCGCTCCTGCCCCACCGTGGTCTCGGGCCCGTGCCCGGAAAGCAGGCGGGTTTCATCGGGTAGGCTCAACACCTGGGTGTGGATGCTGCGGATGAGGGTATCGTAATCTCCGCCGGGAAAATCGGTGCGCCCGATAGACCCGGCGAAGATGACATCCCCACAGAAAGCCATTTTTTGGGCAGGGCAATAAAACAGCACGTGACCGGGAGTATGGCCCGGGACGTGGCGCACCTCGAAGGTGGTCTCGCCCAGGCGCAGTTCCTGCCCGTGAGCAAGGTCGATGGAGGGTTCGGGTCCTGGATCGATGCGCATGCCAAACCAGGCTGCGCCGCCGGCGATGCGCCATAAGGGTTGATCCTCAGGGTGCATGGCTACCGGCGGCGGGGGCTGCAGCCCATCCACGATGGCCGCCGCGCCTCCCAGGTGGTCGAAATGGGCATGGGTGAGCCAGATGTGGGCGATGCGCCATCCCCGCTTGCCGGCTTCCTGCAAGATCACTTTCCCATCCCAGGCAGGATCGATCACCACCGCTTGAGAGCTTTCAGGCTCCGCTACCAGGTAAGCGTTAGTCTGCGCCGGACCGAGGACGAATGTAACCACTTCGAGCATGGGTTCACCTGTTCTTATTCTGAATTGAATGCAGGCCGTTCCGCCCCACCCGCCTCAGGGTGAGACGAGCGGGCGCCTGGCTTCCGTAAGCGGCGACAGCAGCGCCCAGGATCAAGGCCGCCCCCAGAAGGCTCCCTACCCCTCCGAGCAGGCGGGCGCTGAAGCCATCCAGCCCCAGGAGATCCACCACCTGGATGGTTATCCGTTGGGTGGAAAGGACGCGGCGGATTTCAGCGCCTTCCTGGCGAGGGACGTAGCGCAGGTGTACCCACACCACGCCGTCCAGCGCGCCGCTCCCCGCAGGGCGCACTTGCCATTCAAAAACTAACGGCATGCCCGCCGGCATGGGCTCCAGCACATTCCCGGCTGGCGCCAGCGTCGCGCCCGCCATCTCAAGGCGCGCTTCAGCAAGCACGTTGTGCCTGGAAGAAAGGTCAACCAGCGCGGCCACAGGGCCTCCCGCCGGACCAGCAGAGAGCTGCTGGGAGGCTTCCGGGCGCTCGTCCCCACCCACCCCCAGGGTGAGGCGGATGACCTGGGCGTCCCCCAGGCGCGCCAGGCGCGGCCACTCCACGCCTATCCAGCGCGGCTCAACGAGCACCTCGCCTGCCTCCGCCCCCCTGCCAGGCGGTACCTCCAGCTCTGCGGAGCCAAGCTCGACCGGAAGAGCCGGCGTCGTGCGGTTCACCCTGCCCATAGGCCACAGCCCCCACCCCAGGACGGGCAGCGAGCAGGCCAGCAGGATGCACCCCAATAAGAGGCGCTTTTTCCCTTGCAGCATGGCGCAATTATACATGAGGCGCTTTCCCACACTGCCTGCCCCTTGGTTTTCCGTCCAAAGCGTGCTACACTGAAGCATAATCACAAGCTTGAATTCGATGAGAGGAGACACGCATGGATACCCTGATCATCTTGATCATCATCGGGTTGATCGCTGGTTGGATAGCCAGCCGCATCGTGCGCGGTTCGAGTTATGGCTTGCTGGGCAACCTGGTGATCGGTGTGGTTGGCTCCATCCTGGGCGCCTACATCTTTCAGTTTTTGGGCATCTCCGCCAGCGGCAACCTGGGGACGTTCGTGATGGCGGTGGTGGGCGCCGTGGCGCTGCTCTACCTGATCCGCCTGATCAAGCGCATGTGACCGCGGCGCGCTTCGAAAATTCACCCACAGGAGAGACGATGCGATGAGATTGGCCTCCCTGGTGTA
>JAQUAE010000190.1:2865-4722 GCA_028687395.1 Anaerolineales bacterium
TGGTCATCGCCGGCAGCGCCGGGTTGGCTCTGGCCTGGCCGATTGGGCTGGCTATCACCGCTTTGCTGATCATCGTGGCCATCTCCTACCGCCAGACCATCTACGCTTACCCCAGCGGGGGCGGCTCGTACGTGGTCGCCCGGGACAATCTAGGCACCCTGCCGGGGCTGATTGCCGCGGCGGCCCTGCTCATCGATTACATCCTGACCGCCGCGGTGAGCCTGACTGCCGGCTTGGAAGCCATCGCCTCGGCCTTCCCGGGGCTGTACCCGCACCGCGTGCTCCTGGCGCTCGGCCTGCTGTTGCTGATCACCCTGGCTAACCTGCGCGGGCTGCGCGAAACCGGCACGCTGATGTCCATCCCGGTGTACCTGTTCTTAGTATCGTACCTTCCTATGCTGCTGATTGGGGCAAGCAAGCTATTCCTGGAGGGGCCGGCCTCCTTAGCTCAAGTGGCCCCTCCCGCAACGCAGGGCATTACCACCTTCTTGATCTTGCACGCCTTCGCCACCGGCTGCACGGCATTGACCGGCATCGAAGCGATCAGTAACGGCGTGCCGGCTTTCCGCCCGCCGGAAGCGAAAAACGCCAGCCAAACGCTGGTGGTCATGGCGCTCCTGATGGCCATCCTGTTCGTGGGCAGCATCGGGCTCACCCAATACCTGGGTGTTATCGCCGGCCCGCAAGAGACCATCCTCTCCGCCCTGGCGCGCAAGGTCTACGGTTCTGGTCTGCCCTACCTGGTTGTCCAAACCACCACGCTGCTCATCCTGGCGGTCGCCGCCAACACCAGCTTTGCAGGCTTCCCCCGCGTGGTATCCATCATCGCCAGCGATGGTTTCCTGCCCCGCCAGCTCGCCAACCTGGGCGACCGGCTGGTATTCACTAACGGGATCGTGCTGCTCTCCCTGGGCACCGGATTGCTCATCGTCCTCTTTCAAGGCAACACCCACGCCCTGATCCCCCTCTTCGCCGTCGGGGTGTTCCTCGCCTTCAGCCTCTCGCAGGCAGGCATGGTGGTGCACTGGTGGCGCAACCGGGAGAAGGGCTGGTCAACCAAGCTGGTCATCAACGGTGTCGGGGCGCTGGCGACGACGCTGACTCTGCTCATCGTGGGTTACAGCAAATTCCTGGAAGGCGCCTGGTTCATCATTGCACTGGTCCCCCTGCTGGTTACGATGTTCTTCCGCATCAAGGCGCATTACAACCAGTTGCGCAAGCAGCTCAGCCTGGCCGGATTGCCGCCCTCCCTGAAGCCCTACCCCCCGATGCGCGTGGTGCTGCCCATCTCCGGCGTCCATCGCGGCATCGTGGAAGCGGTGCGCTTTGCTGAATCCTTCGCCCGGCACATCACCGCGGTGTACGTCGAGCTCGAACCGGGACAGGGCGAGCACGTCCGCCAGGAGTGGGAGAGCTGGTGGCCGGACATCCCCCTGGTGGTCATCCCCTCCCCGTATCGCTCGATTGTGGGCCCCTTGTTCGAGTTCCTCGACAAGTACGATAGCGAGTGCAACGATGGGCAGCAGGCCGCGGTGGTCTTGCCCGAGTTCATCCCGGCCAGTTGGTGGCACGGCTTATTGCATAACCAGACCAGTTGGCTGCTCAAAACCGCCCTGCTTTACCGGCGCCGGCACTTCGGCTTCCAGGGTGTGATTATCGACGTGCCTTACCACCTCAAGCGATGAGCTCAGCAGACATGGCGTCACCCGCAGACCTCCCCTGCATAGAGATATTCATCCCTCGCGCCTGGAAGGATTATGAGTTCCTGGATAGCGGCAACGGGCGCAAGCTGGAGCGCTACGGCGCTTACACGTTCATCCGCCCCGCGCCACAGGCGGCCTGGGAGCCGGCGCTCCC